>PXES01000209.1 GCA_003564655.1 Paracoccaceae bacterium | reverse complement strand
TCCTTCAACGCGCCCGACCGCTCGGGGCAGAGCGTCACCATCGACGGCGCACATGTCGAGGAGAATCTGGGCGATCTGGCGCGGTCGGGCGATCTGAGCCGCTACGTCCTCTAGCCGGTCGGGGCACTGGACGCGCGGCGTGATAAATCCTATATAACTGCTCAGGTATTGCGCGCAGCACGTGGGGGCGAGGATGAGTGACGGACAGCCAGGTGAATTGCTGATCAAGCCGTCGAGCACGGAGCACCCGCTTTACGAGCCCGTCGTCGAGGCGTGCAAGAGCGTCTATGACCCGGAAATCCCGGTCAATATCTTCGATCTGGGGCTGATCTACACGGTCACCATCTCGGATGAGGGCGTCGTCGATGTCATCATGACGCTGACCGCGCCCGGCTGCCCCGTCGCGGGCGAGATGCCCGGCTGGGTGGCCGATGCGATCAGTGCCGTACCGGGCGTGCAGTCTGTCGATGTCGAGATGACCTTTGACCCGCAATGGGGCATGGACATGATGTCGGACGAGGCGCGGCTCGAGTTGGGCTTCATGTAGGCCGTTCGCCCTGAATCAAGGACACCCTGATGTTTGCGATACCCGGAAAATCCCCTGTCACGCTGACCCCCGCAGCCGTCCGCCAGATCCGGCGACTGATGGAACGCGAGGGGGCGGAGGGGCTGCGCGTTGGCGTCAAGAAAGGCGGCTGTGCGGGTATGGAATACACCATGGAGACTGCGAGCGATGTGCAGGAGCATGAAGAAGTGGTCGAGCAGGACGGGGCGCGGGTGCTGATCGCGCCGATGGCGCAGATGTTCCTGTTCGGGACCGAGATCGATTACGAGACCGGCCTCATCGAAAGTGCGTTTCGCTTTCGCAACCCCAATGTCACGGATGCCTGTGGCTGTGGCGAATCCATCAAGTTCGATGATGTCGAGACGCTGAAGGCGCGGATGGACGCGACCCGCACCGGGACGTGATTGCATCGCACCCGGCTTGTGCGTAGCGTGGCCCAAGTCAACAAGGGGGTGCCGATGGCCGAAGCCTGCAAACTCGCTGCCGGAAACTGGAAGATGAACGGCCTGCGCGCCGATCTGGCGGAGGCGCGCGCTCTCGCGGCGGCCTGTTCCGAACCTGGCTGCGGCGTGCTGCTCTGCCCGCCCGCGACGCTGATCGCGCCGATGGCCGAGGCGCTGGCGGGCAGCCGCGTGATGGGCGGCGGGCAGGATTGCCACGCCTCCGAGAGCGGCGCACATACGGGCGACATTGCGGCGCGGATGCTCGCGGATGCGGGCGCACGGCATGTGATCCTCGGCCATTCCGAGCGCCGCGCCGATCACCTCGAGAGCTCGGAAGTGGTTGCTGCCAAGGCGCGCGCGGCGCAGGCTGCGGGGCTGGTGGCGATCGTCTGCGTGGGCGAGACCGAGGCCGAGCGCGATGCGGGCCGAACGCTCGACGTGGTGCTGGGCCAGCTTGCGGCGTCGCTGCCGGACGGGTCGAGCGCCGCCAACACGGTGATCGCCTACGAGCCTGTCTGGGCAATCGGCACCGGGCGCACGCCAAGCCTGGAACAGATCGCCGAGGTGCATGATGCGTTGCGCACGGCAGTGCCGGATGCGGCGATGTCGCTTCTCTATGGTGGATCGGTCAAGCCGGGCAACGCAGCCGAGATCTTCGCCATCGGCAATGTCGATGGTGCGCTGGTCGGCGGCGCGTCGCTGAAGGCGGCGGACTTCGCCGCCATTGTTGCGGCGCTGGACGCGGCCTGAGGTTCTTTTCGCCGTCAAAGCGCCCTCGGGCCGTGCCCACCCACCCGCCCCCGCACGCCCCGAGGGCGCTTTCGGCTACTCCGGTTGCGGCGGTGTCTGCCTGCGCGGCAGGGCACAAGCGGGCAGGCAGCTACTGCGCGGCCGTCGCGAACTCCGGGAACAGGGCCGCCATGCCTTCGGTCGTGGCCGGGCAAATGCCGCGTTCGGTGATCAGCCCGGTGACAAGCTCGGCGGGGGTCACATCAAAGGCCGGGTTGCGCGCGCCTGTGCCATCGGGCGATATCTGCACCTCGGTCACGCGGCCTTCGGGGTCGCGGCCCTGCACATGCGTCACTTCGTGCGCGCTGCGTTCCTCGATGGGGATCTCGGCCAGGCCGTCGCGCACTGTCCAGTCGATGGTCGGCGAGGGTAGCGCGACGTAGAAGGGCACGCCATTGGCATGCGCGGCCAGCGCCTTGAGGTAGCTGCCGATCTTGTTGCACACATCGCCGCGCGCCGTGGTCCGGTCGGTGCCGGTGATGACGATATCGATCTCGCCATGCTGCATCAGATGGCCGCCCGCATTGTCGACGATCAGGTCATGGCTGACGCCGTGGCTGTTCATCTCCCACGCGGTCAGCAGCGCGCCCTGATTGCGGGGGCGGGTCTCGTCGACATAGACATGCACGTCGATACCCTCGGCCACCGCGTGATAGACTGGCGAGGTGGCAGTGCCCCAGTCCACGGTCGCGAGCCAGCCTGCGTTGCAATGGGTCAGCACGTTGACGCGCCCGCCACCCTTGCGCGCGGCGATCTCGCGCAGGAGCGTCAGCCCGTTTGCGCCGATGCGGCGGTTGATCTCGACATCCTCGTCGCAGATCGCCTCGGCCCGGATGCGGGCGGCAGCGGCGCGCTGATCCGGGGGCAGGGGCGCGAGGGTGGCGCGCATCGCATCCAGCGCCCAGCGCAGGTTGATCGCCGTGGGGCGGGTGTCGTGCAGTACCTCCCATGCGTTTTGCAGCGCCGCGTCCGAGGGGTCGCGCGCCATCTCCTCGGCCACACCCCAGGCGGCGGTCGCGCCGATCAGCGGCGCGCCGCGCACCCACATGTCGCGGATCGCCGTGGCGAAATCCGCGAGGCTGTGCAGCGGCACGATGCGCAACTCGTGCGGCAGCCAGCGCTGGTCGATGATCTTCCCCTCTCCCGAGGCGGCGTCGCGCCAGATCGAGCGGTAGGGGGTGCCGTTGATCTTCACAGGTAATCCCTTTCCATGATGTGGCGCGCAAGCTCGGTCACTTCGGCCATGTCGCGGATACTGCCCCGCCCGATCACCAGCGCGCGGCCCCGCACCAGCCCGCGCGCCTCGCATGTCGCGCGCAGCGCCTCATCCTCGATCTGGTCATACTCGGCGATATGGGCAAGGCCCAGGATGCGGCGGTGCATCTCGACCCCGCAGAAGCCCAGCGCATCGCGCCAGATCGCCGCCAGCCGGTCGAGCCGCGCCTGCTCGGCGCCCAGGCCGTCGCCCTGATCCTCGAACAGGCTGGCGGCATAAAGGATGCCGCGCCGTTCGGTCCGCCACAGACGGGTGAACTCGGCGCTGAAATGCTCCCACATCTCGGTCGCCGTTTGCAGCACCCAGTCGCGGTAGCTGTCGCGTTCGGCCCTGTCGTCCAGATGCCCGGGCAGGGCCAGCGCGGCCATCAGAAAATTCGCAATCAGCATGCCGACATCGAATCCCATCGGGCCGTAGGTCGCGAATTCGGGGTCGATCACGCGCGCGCGGTCGCCGCTGACCATGACCGAGCCGGTGTGCAGATCGCCATGCAGCAGGGCCTCGGCATTGTTGGCAAAGGCAGCCTTGAGGTGTTGCGCCGCCACCTTCAGGTCGCGATCCGCGCGCAGGCTGGCCACGACGGGGTCGAGCGCGGGCGTGTGGCGGTTCATCTCGGCGGCGAAATAGGGGTCGGTGAAGACCAGGTTCTCGGTAATGTCGCACAACTCGATATTGCCTGCGAAAAGCGCGAGGTCGCGCTTGCGCTCGGCCGTGTCCATGCCCAGGTCCGAGCCGCGGAACAGGGTCTGCGCGCAGAACCGGCCCAGAAACGCTCCAAGACCCGGGTGGCGGGTGCCCGCCATCAGGCTTTGGCGCAGGATGACATGGTCGGCGAGGAACTCCATCACCACCAGCGCCTGTGCCTCGTCATGGTGATAGACCTCGGGCACCGACCCGGGCGCGCGGGCGGCCTGCCGGATCAGCGCGTGATACTCGAAGAAGGACCGGTTGAGCGGCAGCGGCCAGCTTTCGCCCACAAGTCGGACGTAAGGAAGCGCCTGCTTGACGATCACCTGCCCCTGCGCCCCGGTCACGATGAAGACGAGGTTCAGGTTGCCATCGCCGACCTCGACCACTTTCCAGCTTTCGGGCGGCCCGGCATGGGCGCGCACGGCGGCGATATCGCCCAGCCGGGTGGCGACCGTTTCGGGCGTCAGGGCCTTGTAGGGGATTGAGTCCATCCGCTCCTCCTCTGCTGTCACATGCAGGACAGGGCGCCCCCTCCAGCGCGCCCCTCGACATGAGTTTTCCAATTTTTCTGCAAAAGTCAAACAGTATTGACATTTGCGAATTTCCATCAATTATCGGGGGGCAGGGAGGATGGGCGACATGCCGAACGCGCTGGAAATTCGCGCCATGAACAAGGCGTTTGCGTCCAACCGGGTGCTGCGCGGGATCGACATGGACCTGCCTGCGGGCGCGATCACGGTTCTGATGGGCGCGAATGGCGCCGGCAAGTCGACGCTGGTCAAGATCATGTGCGGCGTGCAGCCGGCCGATGGTGGTACCATGCAACTGGCCGGGCGCCCCTACGCGCCCGAAACGCCGCGCGCGGCGCTCGAGGCCGGGGTGGTGACCGTCCATCAGAGCATCAATGACGGGGTGGTGGTCGATCTGGATGTGGCATCGAACCTGATGCTTGACCGCATCTCGACCGGTGGGCAGCTTTTCCTGCGGCGGCGCAAGCTGCACGCGCAGGCGCGCGAGATCGCCAAGGCCGTGGGGCTGGTGGTGCCGATGGGGCTGCCCGTGGCGCAGCTTTCGCTGGCCGACCGCCAGCTTGTCGCCATTGCGCGCGCGCTGTCGCACAACCCCAAGGTGCTGATCCTCGACGAGCCGACCTCGTCGCTGTCGGATGCCGAGGCGCGGCGCCTCTTCGCGCTGATCGAGAAGCTGAAGGCGCAGGGTGTGGCGATCCTCTATATTTCGCACCGCATGTCCGATATCCGCAGGCTGGCCGACCGCATCCTGTGCATGCGCGACGGCGTCATCTCGGGGCAGTTCGAAGAGCAGCCGCTTGATTATGCGGGCGCGGTGCGTGCCATGCTGGGCCATGAGATGACGGATGTGGATATCACGCTCGCCACGCCGGGCGCGCCGGTGTTCGAGGCCAGCGGGCTGAAACTGCGCGCCACGACAAAGCCTTTCGACATGATGCTGCGTGCCAACGAGGTGGTGGTCGTGGTGGGGCTGGTGGGCAGCGGCAAGGCGCAGCTTGCCAGTGCGCTGTTCGGGGTCGCGCCGCCGGTGGCGGGGGAAATGCGGCTCGACGGGCGGGCCTATGCCCCCCGCAACCCGGCGCAGGCCATCGCGCAGGGGGTGTTCATGGCCGCGCGCGACCGGCGCAGCAACGCCGTGGTGCCGGATTTCGACATCCGGCGCAATTTCACCCTGCCCTTCGCGCGCCGCCACAGCAAGGCGGCGCATATGATCAGCCGCCGCAGCGAGATGCACACCGCACGGCGCATGATCGACGAGATGGGGGTCAAGTGCCAGTCGCCGGGCGACCCGATCCTCAGCCTGTCGGGCGGCAACCAGCAGAAGGTGATGGTCGGGCGCTGGATGGCCGAAGAGGCGCGCCTGCTGATCCTGGACGAGCCGTTTCAGGGCGTCGATATCCAGGCGCGGCGCGATATCGGCACGCGCATCCGCGCGCAGGCTGAAGGGAGGGCAACACTGGTGCTGGTGACGGAACTCGACGAGGCGCTGGAAGTGGCCGACCGAATTGTCGTGATCTGCGAGGGCACGCTGGTCAGCGACCGGCCCAATCGTGACATCGATGTGGCCGCCATCATGGCCGAGGTGGCCGACACCCCGGCCCAGCCCGAGGGGCAGGTGGCATGAGCGTGCAGGCGCGGCTGATCGATCTGGCGGTAAAATTCGGCTTCCTGCTGCTGATGGCGGGAATGCTGGTGTTCTTCTCGGTAGCGGCCCCGGGCTTCCTGTCGCCGCACAGCGCGGTGTTCGTATTCCAGTCGGTCGCGATTACCGGGATCCTCGCGCTCGGGGTGACGGCGACGCTGGTGGTGGGGGGGTTCGACCTGTCCATCGGGGCGGTGGCGACCTCGGCGCTGATGCTTTCGGCCTATGTGATGGTGGTGTGGGAACTGAGCGCGGGCGTGGCCATCGCGCTCTGCCTGCTGATGGGGGCGTTTGTCGGGCTGGTCAATGGGCTGTTGATCGTCAAGGGCCGCGTGCCGGACCTGCTGGCGACGCTGGGGATGATGTTCCTGCTGATCGGGCTGCAGCGCATCCCCACGCAGGGGCGCTCGATCTCCAGCGGCATGACCCTGCCCGACGGCACGGTGGCGCGCGGCACCTTTTCCGAGTTCTTCCTGATGCTGGGACGGCACCGGATCGATTTCTTCATCGAGCGGCTGATCCCGCTTTCGGTGATCTTCCTCTTGATCGTGGCGGTGCTGGTCTGGGTTTTTCTGGAATTCCCCCGCCACGGGCGGCTGATGTATGCCATCGGCTCGAACGCGCAGGCAGCAGAACTCGCGGGCGTCAAGGTCGAGCGCTACAAGATCGCCGCCTACATGATCTCGGGCACCCTCGCTTCGTTCGGGGGCGTGCTGCTGGCGGCACGGCTGGGGCGCGGCGATGTCGCGTCGGGGACCAACCTGCTGCTGGACGGGGTGGCGGCAGCGCTGATCGGATTCGCGGTGCTGGGGGCGGGCAAGCCCAATGCGTTCGGCACCGCCATCGGGGCGCTGTTCGTGGGCGTGCTGCTGCAGGGCATGACGATGATGAACGCCCCCTATTACACGCAGGATTTCATCAAGGGTGCCGTGCTGGTCGTGGCCCTTGTCTTTACCTTCGCCTTCACGGCCCGCGGCAGCCGGAGGGCATGAGACGACGTTCCACAAGGTCTGTAGAAAGGGAGGAAACCATGATCTCCAGACGCAAGCTGATGATGACGGCCAGCGCGGTGGCGCTGGCCCCGACACTGGCACTGGCGCAGGACGCGCCAGCGCCTTTCGACACTCCGGGCGATGTGACCATCGCGCTGGTGCGCTATCTCTCGACCGGGGATTTCTTCCAGTCCTACCTCGCCGGGGTCGAGGCGCAGGCCGCTGCCCTTGGCGTCAATCTGCGCGTCTTCGACAGCCGTCAGGACGCGGCATTGCAGGCCGATATGGTCGATCAGGCCATCGCGCTGGGCGTTGACGGGATCATCATCCAGCACGGGCTGACCGAGTCCATGCAAGAGGCCGCGCAGCGTGCGGTTGATGCGGGCATCCGTGTCGTGGCCTTCGATGTGAATGTCGAGAACGAGGCAGTGCCGCAGATCGAGCAGTCCGACCGGGACCTGGCCCGACTGGCGCTGGAACAGGCGATCGCCGACAATGGCGAGTCCTTCGTGGCCGGGTACGTCTATGTGCCGGGCATCGCGCCGCTTGACCGGCGGGACGAGACCTGGACCGAGTTCAAGGCCCGCTATGAGGGGATCGAGGAAGTTGCGCAATTCGGCACGCTCGACAACCCGATTGCCAATTCGGTCGCCAATCAGGCCCGCGCCGTCTTTTCGGCCAATCCCAATATCGAAGTGGTCTTCGCACCCTATAACGAGTTCGCCCGCGGTGTGATGATCGCCGCGCAGGAAGCGGGTGTGGCCGAGAACATCAACATCTATTCGGCCGATATCTCGACTGCCGACATCTCGGCGATGCGCGAGCCGGGCTCTCCTTGGGCCGCGACGGCTGCGACCAACCCCGCCGTGGTGGGCGAGGTGTCCGTGCGCGCGCTCGCACTGCTGCTGGCCGGTGAAGACCCGGGCGCGCAGGTGATCGTGCCGCCGACGCTGATCACGCGCGACATGCTCAACGAGGGCGAGATCACCAACATGGAAGAGCTGGGCGAGAATATCCCGGCCTTTCTGCACGCCGATGTGGCGCTGGCCGACTGGATGGCGCTGCCGCCGCGCTGAGCGCGCTGGAAAGCCGCAGGAGGGGCAGGGCGCAGGCCCTGCCCTTTTTCGTGCCGGAGGAAGAAGCGCCCGCGAGCGGAGCCCACCCACCCGCCCATGCCCCGCTCGCGGGCGCTCGCCGCCTGACGGCGGCGCGGGCGGCGACGGGGGCTGTGGCGGGCGTCAGGCGGCTTTTGTCAGGCGACCGGGTGCTGCAAGGCGCGCACCCCGATCTCGCCATCCTCGCGCGCCTTGAGCGCCAGAGCGGCGGCGTGACTGCCTGCCGCCGTGGTGAAATAGGGGATCTTGTCATAAAGCGCGACGGCGCGGATCTCGCGGCTGTCCTCGATCGCCTGTGCGCCCTCAGTGGTGTTCAGCACCATCGCGATCTCGCCCGATTTCAGCAGATCGACGATGTTCGGCCGCCCCTCATAGACCTTGTTCACCACCTCGCAGGCGACGCCTTGCGCGCCCAACCACTCCGCCGTGCCGCGCGTTGCGACCAGATCGAAGCCCATCGCGGTCAGGAGTTGCGCGGTCTCGCGCATCACCGGCCCCTTGTCGAAATCCTTGATCGAGACAAAGACGCGGCCCGCTTCGGGCAGGGTCACGCCCGCGCCGAGCTGCGCCTTGTAAAAGGCGCGGGCGAAGTTGCGCGCCCAGCCCATCACCTCGCCGGTCGAGCGCATCTCGGGGCCCAGCAGCGTATCGACACCCGGAAAGCGCGCGAAGGGCAGCACGGCCTCCTTGACCGAGAACCAGGGCGTCTGCGGGTCCGCCAGCGTCAGCGGGTCCGCCAGAGGCAGCGGCTCGGACGGATCGACATCGGCCTTGTAGGGTGCGCGCATCGGAAAGGCCGAAAGCCGCTCTCCCGCCATCAGCCGCGCGGCGATGGAGGCAATCGCGCTGTCGGTCGCCTTGGCGACGAAGGGCACGGTGCGGCTGGCGCGGGGGTTCACCTCGAGCACGAAGATCTCGCCGTCCTTGATCGCGAATTGCACATTCATCAGGCCCACGACCTTCAGCCCGCGGGCCAGCGCCTCGGTCTGCTGGCGCAACTCGGCAATCACATCGGCGCTCAGCGAATAGGGCGGCAGCGAACAGGCGCTGTCGCCCGAATGAACGCCCGCTTCCTCGATATGCTGCATGATGCCCGCGACATGGACCGACTGACCGTCGCAAAGCGCATCGACATCGACCTCGACCGCGCCGACCAGATAGCTGTCCAGCAGCACCGGGTTCTTGCCCGACACCACGACCGCCTCGCTGATGTAGCGTTCCAGATGCGCGTCGTCGCGCACGATCTCCATCGCGCGTCCGCCCAGCACATAGGACGGGCGGATCACCAGCGGGTAGCCCACGGCCTGGGCAATCTCGAATGCCTGCTGCGGGGTGGTGGCGATGCCGTTGACCGGCTGGCGCAGGCCGAGCTTGTTGAGCAGCGCCTGAAAGCGCTCGCGATCCTCGGCCAGATCAATCGCATCGGGCGAGGTGCCGAGGATCGGGATGCCTTCGGCCTCGAGCGCGCGGGCGAGTTTCAGCGGCGTCTGCCCGCCGAACTGCACGATGACGCCATGCAACGTGCCGCGCTCCTGTTCCACGCGCAGGATCTCCAGCACGTGTTCGAGTGTCAGCGGCTCGAAATACAGGCGATCCGAGGTGTCGTAATCGGTGCTGACCGTCTCGGGGTTGCAGTTGACC
>PXES01000229.1 GCA_003564655.1 Paracoccaceae bacterium | reverse complement strand
ATGCGACCGGCACCATCAGGAAGACCGACAGCATCACCATGGTCACGATGGAAGTGGTCGAGAAGAAACTGCCCAACCGGTCCATCCGCGTGCCGTCCGAGAAGGTGAACGTCTCGCCCCCTGACAGGGTGAAAAGCTGGATCAGCAACGCATAGACCGCCAGCAGCAGGACAGCCGAAAGCGCAGCACCGATCAGCGCCGTCTGGCGGAACTGCGGCGCCCGCAGATGCCCGAAGGCTTTGGCAAAACTTGCGCGGATCATGCCCGCCACGTCGTCAGCGCCGCAATGTCGGGGCGCGGACGCTCGGGCGGGGTGGCAACCGCCGTGCCCAGATGAATGAAGCCCGCGACCCATTCCTGCGGTGCCAGTCCCAGATGCGCCTGCATGGGCGCATCGAGCGCTGGCCAGCCGGTTAGCCAGTTCGCCCCCCATCCGCAGGCAAGCGCGGCATTGACCAGCCCCAGACAGACCGCACCCGCAGAAAGGGTCTGCTCGATCTCGGGGATCTTCTCCGAGGGTTTGGGGCTGGCGATGACGGTCACGATCAGATGCGCCTTGGCGAAGGCAGCGACGGCCTTGACGTTGCGCTCGGGGTCGATGCCTGCTTCGGGCCCGCGGGCCGCAACAGCCCCTGCCATATCGAGGCAGGCCGCGCGCCCCAGTACGAGGAAGCGCCAGGGCTCCAGCTTGCCGTGATCGGGCACCCGCGCAGCCGCTGTCAGCAGCAACGTCAACTCGGCACAGTCGGGCACGGGCGGCGCCAGCAGCTTGGCGGGTCGCGACCGGCGCGAGAGCAGGAAGTCCATCACGGGCGACGGGTCGGGCATCTGGCGGGGCTCCCGGCGGGCTATTCGGGGAAACTAGTCGTTTCCCGCCCTGACGAAAAGAACTAACCCGCACGGCCTGCGCGCTGCACCCATGCGCTGTTAACCGAGTGTTCAGCCCGGGCCGCGATACTCCTGCAATTCGCTTTGGAACGACAGGCGCGCATGACGATTCCAAGATCGTTTTCCGACCGGCTGACGCGCGAGCGCCGCGCGCGGCTCCGGGCAGAGCGGCTCTATGAGCAGGTTCAATACGAATTGCGTCAGGCCAATGAGAGACTGCGAGAACACGCCTTCTGCCTGTCTGACCAGGTCATCGCCCAGCGCGAAGAGCTTTCGGCCATCCGCGACCACGCCGAGACGCTGGAGGGACGCAACACCCAGGTCGCGCAGGATCTGCAGATCGCCCATGACGTGGCCGATCTGGCCAGTGCACGGCTTCGCGAAGCGGTCGAGACACTGAATGACGGATTCGCCGTCTTTGACCGCGACGACAAGATGATTCTGGCCAATCGCGCCTATCTCGGCGTGTTCCGCGACTTTCCCGAGGTTCAGCCCGGCATCGCCTATCGCCGCGTGATCGAGATTTGCGCATACGAGGAACTGGTCGAGCTTGGCGATCAGACCCCTGATACCTGGGTCCGGGCCATGCAGACACGCTGGGCCACGCCCGAGATTCCGCCGGTCGAGCTGCATTTCCGGCACGGCATCTCGGTGCGGATGGCGGATCGCCGGGTGGCCAATGGCGATGTCGTCTCGTTGGTGCACAACATCACGGATGCATTGCGCTACCAGCGCGAGCTGATAGAGGCGCAGGAAAAGGCCGAAGCAGCGGCAGAAGCGAAATCGGCCTTCCTCGCGAATATGAGCCACGAAATCCGCACGCCGATGAACGGGGTCGTCGGCATGGCGGAGTTGTTGTCCGAGACCACGCTCGACCCCGACCAACGCGCCTGTGTCGAGACGATCTGCACCAGTGGGAGCGCGCTGGTGCAGATCATAAACGACATTCTCGACTTCTCGAAAATGGAGGCGGGCCGGACGCAGCTGCACCTCGAGCCCTTCGATCTCGAAAAGCTCATCCACGATGTGCTGCGCCTGCTGGCGCCGACTGCCCGCGCACAGGGGATCGAGCTGATCCTCGATCACGACATGTTCCTGCCCGTTTCGCTGGTGGGCGATGCCGTGCGACTGCGGCAGGTGCTGACCAACCTTGTCGGAAATGCGCTGAAATTCACCGAAACGGGCTACGTGCTGGTCCGCGCGGTCGGCATCGGGGCATCGGATAGCGGGCATGTCGTCAACCTGACGGTCGAAGATACGGGCATCGGCATCGCCCGGCAGGATCAGGAGCTGATCTTCTCGGCCTTCAGCCAGGTCGAACAGACCGCCAATCGCCGGTTCGAAGGGACGGGGCTGGGACTTGCGATCACCAAACGCATCGTGACCGATATGGGCGGCAAGATCTGGGTCGAGTCCGAGCCCGGCGTCGGCTCGTGTTTCGGTATCTCGCTGGACCTGCCCGAGGACACGCGGAATCCGGGCGGCACCCAGGTCATGCCCGATCTTGGCATCGGGCGCGCGCTGGTTATCAGCGACCATCTGATCAGCCGCGAGATCCTGTCACGACGGCTGTCCGCCTGCGCCGTCACGGTCAGCACGGCGACAACGCGCGAGGTCGCCCTGCGCAGTATCAGCAACACCCGCCCTGATCTGGTGCTCGTCGATCAGGACCTGTCCGATACGCTCGTTTCCGATCTGCTGGCCGCGATCCACCGGACCGCGCCGGGGCTGGCGGTGGTGATGCTCTGCTCTGACACGGCCGAGGCGCGCGAGGCGCTTGCCGACGGGATGCTGCGGGCCGCGCTGCCCAAGCCGCTCTTGTGGCGTGACCTTTTGCGCGTGCTGCTGCCAGATCAAGGACCATCGCCCCCCGACGTGCCCGAAACACCCCCCGCCATGACACCGACGCCCGCGCGACAGCTTCGCGTGCTCTATGCCGAGGATAACCGCACCAATCGTATGGTCTTTGCGCGGATGCTCGCCGCATTCGATCTGAACCTGCAATTCGCCGAGGATGGTGCGCAGGCGGTCGAGGCTTTTGCGCAGTTCGCCCCCGACATTGTCTTCATGGATGTCTCGATGCCGCAGATGGACGGGCGCGAGGCGACACGCCGGATCCGCGCCCTCCCCGGCGGAGAGACGGTGCCGATTATCGCGCTGACCGCGCATGCCCTGCAGGACGAGATCGAGCGCATCATGGCGGCCGGGATGAACGCCATGCTGACCAAGCCGCTGAGCAAGGAGGAATTGCTGCGCGTCCTGCATGAGCATATACCCGAAGGGCTGGCACTGCCGCCCAAAGGCTGAGTGTGCGATCAGCTTTCGCGCAAAAAGGCGGGTGCGTCGGGCGTCGACAGTTCGGGCGCGTGGTGATAGCCGCCCGTGTCGAAATCATGCAAGGCCTCGGGATGCTCCAGCCGGTGCTCCAGGATGAACCGCGCCATCGCCCCGCGCGCCTTCTTGGCATGGAAACTGATCACTTTCGGCTCGGCCCCGTCGCGCGCATCCAGAAACACGGGCGTGATCACCCGCGTCTTCAGCGCCGCACGATCCACCGCCCCGAAATATTCCTGCGAGGCGCAGTTCACGATCACCGCCGTCCCCGCCGCGGTGGCCGCCCGGTCGAGCGCCTGCGCGACCCGCTTGCCCCAGTAGTCATACAGCGACTTGCCGCGTTTCGTCTCCAGCCGACTGCCCATCTCCAGGCGATAGGGCTGCATGGCATCGAACGGGCGCAGCACGCCATAAAGCCCCGAGAGGATGCGCAGATGCCCCTCGGCCCAGTCCAGCGCATCGGTATCCAGCCCGGCCGCGTCGAGCCCGGTATAGGTATCACCCGCGAAAGCATGTATCGCCGGGCGCGTCGTGTCGGGCGCGGGATCGGCGGCGAACTGCTTGAACCGGTCGTGGTTGAGGGTCGCCAGCTTGTCGCTGATCTTCATCAGGCGCTGTAGCCCCTCTGGCCCCAGCCCGCGCGCGCGCCGGGCCAGATAGGCCGCGTCCTTCTGAAAGTCGGGCCTGGAGAGCGGGCGCGATGCATGCGCACTCCAGTCGAGTTTCTTGGCGGGCGAGAGAATGACGAGCATGGGTGCAATTCCTGTATCTGTGCGCCGAGACGTAACGATACCGCGCCGATTGTCCAGTGCCGTGGCGGTCCTGCCTTGCCCTTGATAGGCGTGGCGACTAGGGTTGGCCAACCCCGTGACCAAGGAGCACCCGATGCTGTCCCTGATCCAGATCATCCTGTTGGTGTTGAACGTCGCACAGTGGATCATCATCATTCACATCATCCTGAGTTGGCTGATCAATTTTCAGGTCATCAGCCTGAGCAACCAGCTTGTCGCCTCGATCTGGGACGGGCTGAACCGGCTGCTGGAGCCCGCCTATCAGCGCATCCGCCAGTTCCTGCCCGATCTGGGCGGCATCGACCTTGCGCCGCTGGTCGCGCTCATCGCGATCTACGCGCTGCGGATCGTGCTGATCAACAACGCGGCTGTCTTCATCTAGCCTGATGGACGGTCCCGCCACGCCCGAAAGCCTGCTGCAACAGGTGTTCGGCTTTGCCGATTTCCGTCCCGGCCAGCGCGAGATTGTCGAGGCCGTGACTGACGGGCGCGACACGCTTGCGATCATGCCCACAGGCGGCGGCAAGTCGTTGTGCTACCAGTTGCCGGCGCTGTGCCGCGACGGGGTGACACTGGTCATCTCGCCACTGATCGCGTTGATGCGCGACCAGGTGCGCGCCCTGCAGGCGGTTGGGGTCGCGGCGGGCGCGCTGACCTCGGGCAATACCGAGGCCGAGACCGAGGCCGTTCATGCCGGGCTCGCGCGCGGGACGCTCAAGATCCTCTACATCGCGCCCGAGCGGTTGGCCTCGGGCGGGACGATGGACCTGCTGCGCCGCGCACGCTGCGGGTTGATCGCCGTGGACGAGGCGCATTGCGTCAGCCAGTGGGGCCATGATTTCCGCCCCGACTACTTGCGAATCGGCGATCTGCGGCGGGTGCTCGACGTGCCGCTGGCCGCCTTCACCGCCACGGCGGACGCCGAGACGCGCGACGAAATCATGCGCCGCCTGTTCGCCGATGCGAAACCGCAGGTCTATCTGCGAGGGTTCGACCGTCCGAACATCCGGCTGAACTTTCGCGTCAAGAACCAGCCGCGCAAGCAGATCATGGAATATGCCCGCGCGCAGAAGGGCCAGCCCGGCATCGTCTATTGCGGCACCCGCGCACGGACCGAGGCCATCGCGCAGGCGCTGGTCGAGGCGGGCCACAACGCGCGCGCCTATCATGGCGGAATGGACGCCCATGCCCGGCGAATGGTCGAGGAGTTGTTTCAGCGCGAGGATGATCTGGTTGTGGTTGCGACGGTGGCCTTCGGGATGGGGGTGGACAAGCCCGATATCCGCTGGGTCGCCCACGCCGACCTGCCCAAGTCGATCGAGGCCTATTATCAGGAAATCGGTCGCGCGGGCCGCGACGGGGCACCTGCCGACACGCTGACCCTCTATGGCCCCGACGACATCCGCCTGCGCCGCGCCCAGATCGACGAAAGCCCCGCCCCGATAGAGCGGCGGCAGGCCGATCATGCGCGGCTCAACGCGCTTCTCGGGCTGGCCGAGGCCACGGGTTGCCGCCGTCAGGTGCTGCTGGGCTATTTCGGCGAAACCTGCGAACCTTGCGGAAACTGCGATATCTGCGCCTCACCCGTTCGGCTGTTCGATGCCACGACCCCGGTGCGCAAGGCGCTGTCGGCCATGCTGCGCACCGGCGAGAGTTTCGGCGCGGGGCATCTGATCGACATCCTGACCGGCAATTCGACCCCCAAGGTCAGGCAGCGCCGGCATGACGACCTGCCGACCTTTGCAGTGGGCCAGGAATTGTCGCGCGCCCGCTGGCAGGCGGTGTTCCGCCAGATGATGGGCCGCGACCTGATCCGCCCCGACCCCGAGCGCCACGGCGCCCTGCGCGTGACCGAGACCGCGCGCCCCATCCTGCGTGGCGAGACGGCGATCCATCTGCGCGAGGATACAGTGACCAGCGCCCCTGACCGCGCGCCCGCGCGCGGTCTTGTCTCTGATGAGGATGCGCCGCTGCTCGCCGCGCTGAAGGCCAGGCGCCGCGCGCTGGCCGAGGCGGCGGGCGTGCCGGCCTATGTCATCTTCACCGACCGGACGCTCATCGAGATGGCCGAGAAACGCCCCGCCGACATGGACGCGATGGCGCGTATCTCCGGCGGGGGCGCAACCAAGCTCGACCGCTACGGGGCCGTGTTCCTGCAGGTCATCACCGGGGACACACCGGCGCCGCAGCATCCGCAGCGGCGCAAGCTGGCGGGGCGGGATGCGGGGGCGCTCTATGACGCGCTGTTCGAGGTCGCGCGCGGACTCGAACGCGGGCCGGACGGGACCGCAAAGCTGCTGACGCTGGCCCCCGGCACGCTGCGCGCCATCGCCGAGGCGCAGCCTGCGACGCCCGACGCGCTGGCCCAGCTGCGCGGCATGGACGACGCGCGGGTCGAGCGCTTCGGCGCGGCGCTGCTCGAGCGGATCGCGGCATCGGACGACTGAGCGCGCGGACCGTGACGCGACGATAGCGCTTGACCCTGCGTTGGCCGCACGCCACCTCGCGGGCGAAAGGAAGGGCCCATGTATCCGTTCATCCGATTTGCTAAGGAACTCTGGATCTGGCGCAACGCGCCGCCTTTGGAGATCTGCGATACGCACGTTTCGCATCACCGCTGCTGGCCGTGGGATCTCGACCCATGGCGTGAGTTGAACAATGGCCGGACGCTGACGCTCTACGATCTGGGGCGCATCCCGATGGCGTCGCGGACCGGGCTGATCGGGGTGCTGCGGGCAAAGGGCTGGGGGATCACCGTGGCGGGCAACTCGACTCGGTATCGCCGACGGGTGAAGGTCTTTCAGCGTTTCGAACTACGCAGCCGCTGCATCGGCTGGGATGATCGGTTTCTCTACACGGAACAGGGCATGTGGCTGGGCGAGGAATGCGCCAATCACATCCTGATCCGCTCGGCCATCACCTCGCCAAAAGGCATCGTGCCCCCCTCCGAGGTGCTTAGCGCGATGGGGCAGGAGACCGAGAGCCCGCCGCTGCCCGACTGGGTGCAGAACTGGATCTCCGCCGACGCGACCCGGCCTTGGCCGCCGATGGGATGATCGAACAGTTGTACCGGAAATAGATATTTCAATATTATCAGCGGGTTGATACAGATCAAGGTCTCGTGAGGCCGTCCATGCAAGGCTCGGCCAAGCAGCGCGCCGATCTTGCGGCGCGCCGGATGCAGATCAGCCACAGGAGGCCACCATGACCATCCGCACCCTGCCCCGACTTTGTGCAAGCGCGCTGGCGCTGGCGCTGGCTGCCGGGACAGCAACGGGCGACACGATCGACGAATACATGGATTTCTTCGAGCCGCTGCCCTATTTGCCGCCCATCCCTGCCGACAACAGTATGACGCCCGAGAAGATCGAGTTGGGCAAGATGCTGTTCTTCGAGCCGCGCATCTCGGCCTCGGGGGTGATTTCCTGCGCCACCTGCCACAACCCGGCACTCGGCTGGGCCGACCGGATTCCGCGTGCCGTGGGGCATGGCGGTCAGGTGGGCGAGCGCAATACCCCGACAGTGCTGAACTCGGGCTTCCTCGAATCGCAGTTCTGGGACGGGCGCGAACCTGATCTGGAAGGCCAGGCGCTGGGGCCGATCCAGGCCGATATCGAGATGGCGATGACGCTTGCCGAGGCCATCGAACGCCTGAAGGAATTCGACATATATCACGAGCATTTCGGCGCGGCGTTTCCGGACGATCCCGACCCGATCAATCAGGACAATGTTGCCCATGCCATCGCGACGTTCGAGCGCACGCTGAATACGCCCAATTCACCGCTGGACCGCTTTTTGCGCGGCGACGCACAAGCGATGAGTGAAAGCCAGGTCGACGGGATGAAACTGTTTGTCGATGCCGGTTGCGTGGCATGCCACAGCGGGCCGGCGTTGACCGACAGCAATTTCCACCGTTTCGAGCTGCCCGGCTCGACCGATGAGGGGCGCTTCGTGGTGACCGGAGACGAGGCAGACATGTTCGCCTTCCGCACGCCGACACTGCGCAACGTCGCTGTGACCTACCCGTATTTCAACAACGGCTCGGTCGACAACCTGCATGACGCAGTGCAGCTCATGGGTCAGCAGATGCTCGGGCAGGATTTCACCGAGCAGGAACTCGACGACCTCGTGGCCTTCATGCACGCGCTGACCGGCGAGATGCCGCGGGTCGAGATCCCGGCCCTGCCGTAAGCGCGACCCGATTGCGACACCTTGCCGCCCGGCGTGCACGCGCCGGGCGGCATTGCTTCTTCTGACAGGCCATTATGCCATCTTGCGCAGTGTTGCAGGCACGTTACAGTCGAAAATGTTGACCGCGCGAGAGTGATTCGCGTCCGGACCAAGAGGAGTAATCGATGATCAGAATGAGTGCTGCCGCCATTGCGGCGCTGTTGCTGTCCCCTCTGGCGGCCCAGGCAGGCGACCCCGAGGCGGGCGCGCAGAGCTTTCGGCAATGCGCAAGCTGCCACGGGGTTGTCGATCCCGACGGCAATGTGATCCACCGCCCGGCACCGACCGGCCCGCAGCTCTGGGGCGTGGTAGGACGCCAGGCCGGTGCCTATGAGGGCTACACCCGCTACTCGAACGCGATCATCGCGGCGGGTGAAGAGCATGGCATCGTCTGGAACGAAGAGAATTTCGTCGGCTATGTCGAGGATCCGAGCGGGTTCCTGCGCGAGGTCACCGGCGATTCGCGGGCACGGTCGAACATGAACCACCGCCTGCGCGGCTCGGCCGAGGATATCTTCGCCTATCTGTCGCAGTATCAGTAAAGCCTGTCCGCTACAGGACGTGTCGAGGGCGGGGTCTGACCCCGCCCTCAGCCATTTTCGCGCAGTACATGCCCCGCCAGATAAAGCGAGCCGCAGATCAGCACTTGCGCCTGCGGGTCCCGCGCCGCGATGGTGCCGAGTGCGGCCGCGACGCTGGCGGCGGGGCTGGCGGTCAGGCCCGTGTGATTGGCGATGCGCGCGGTTTCCTCGGCCGGCAGAGTCGCGGCCTCGCCGGGAATCGAGACTGCATAGAGATGCCGGGCGTGCGGCCCGAGCGGGCGCATGAAGCCCGCCACATCCTTGGTATTCAGCATCCCGCAGATCAGCCAGACCGGGCCCTTCCCCTGCAGGCATGCGGCGAGCGCCGCCCCCGCTGCCGGGTTGTGCCCGCCATCCAGCCACAACCGCCCCTGCGGGAGCAGATCCGTCAGCGGACCGCGTCGCAGGCACTGCATCCGCGCGGGCCAGTGGGCCTCGGTCATCGCGGCCTCGGCCCCCGCATCGCGGCCAAGTGCGCGCAGCGCGGCCAGCGCCATGCCTGCATTGGCAATCTGGTGCGGGCCGGGCAGCACGGGCAGCGGCAGGTCGAGAAGGCCGCTCTCGTCCTGATATACCAGCCGCCCGGCCTCGACCCCGACATGCCAGTGCTGCCCGTAAGCCAGAAGCGGCGCGCCCAGCCGCGCGGCGCGCGCCTCGACCACCGAGAGTGCCGCGTCATCCTGCGGGCCGACCACGCAGGGCACGCCGCGTTTCAGGATGCCGGCCTTTTCACTGGCGATCTCGGGCAGCGTCTCGCCCAGATACTGTTGATGGTCCAGGCTCACCGGGGTGATGATCGTCAGTTCGGGCCGGTCGATCACATTGGTCGCATCCAGCCGCCCCCCGAGCCCGGTCTCGAGCAGGGT
>PXES01000334.1 GCA_003564655.1 Paracoccaceae bacterium | reverse complement strand
TTCTCGGTCGGGAAGGGGCCGATGCCCAGCATCCCGTTCTCGGACTGCAGCGTCACCTGCACGCCTTCCGGAATGTAATTGGCCACCAGGGTCGGGATACCGATGCCGAGATTGACATACATTCCGTCCTGAAGCTCCTGCGCGGCGCGCGCGGCCATCTGGTTGCGGTCCCAAGGCATTCGACACTCTCCTTCGTCCTGCGACCCGAACAGTCGCCTAGTCGTCCAGCTCTACCGGCACGTCGATCAGCACCACCACACCGGCGGCGCCGCGCACCACATTCAGTTTCGCGTCGAGCCCTTCGAGCAGGTTGCGCACCAGCCGCCCACCCGCATGAGTGGTCGACGGCCATTCCTCGTTGCCCGCGAGGCCCCGGCCGTCATCGCCGATCATGATCCGCATGCCGCCCCCCGTCAGCCGGGTGAGGTTCAACTCGATCCGCCCGAAATCCTCGTGCCCGAAGGCATGTTCGAACGCGTTCTGCAATGTCTCGGAAACGATCAGTGCGATGCGCGTCGCGCGGTCCAGCGTGACCTCGACCGTCTCGATCGACTGCGCAAAACGCAGCCCGGCACGCCCATGATTGTGCACGATCGCGGCCGAGACACGCGCGAGCAACGCGCCGAGATCGATCGTGTCACGCTTGTCCGACACCCGCCGCGCCTGGCGCATCTCTTCATACACGGTCTGCAGCGTTTCCAGCCGACGCGGCAGCGCCTCCATCTCGCGGCCCAGTTGCACGGGCGTCTGATCGGTGCTGGGGGCACGCAGGCTCGACAGGATCATCGCCAGGTCGCGCTGCACCAGTCGCTGGATCAGCCGCAGATTGTCGGTCGAGATCTGATTGTCGGCGCCGCGGTCGCTCTCGACCAGTTCCTTCTGGATGCCGAGAAAGAACATCGTCGTGCCATCCTCGCCCTTGATCGGGGCGATGATCAGCCGGTTCACGAAGGGCGATCCATTGGCGCGGTAATTCAGAATATCGACCGAAACATCGCGCCCTTCGGCAACCGCCGTTCGGACAGCATCGACATCGCGCTTGTCGGTGCCCTCGCCCTGCAGGAAGCGGCAGTTGTTTCCGATGGCTGCAGCGCGGCTGTAGCCGGTCATCCGCTCGAAGGCGTCATTGACATAGATGATCGGATTGTCGGGCTGGCGCGGGTCGGTCAGCAAAACCGCGATGCTCAGCCGCGAGAACGCCGAGAACGCCTCGTTTGAGCCAAGTGCGACGGAAAATGAAGTGCCTTCCATCCGCCCTGCCTCAGGCTGCCCTGGTCGTGCGCTGTTCGATCCGCTTCTCGTGCTGCCCCTGGATCATGCGATGCACATAGATCCCTGGCAGGTGGATGTGGTCGGGATCCAGCTCGCCCGGCTGCACGATCTCCTCGACCTCGAGCACGCAGACCTTGCCGCACTTGGCGGCAGGCGGATTGAAGTTGCGCGCGGTCTTGCGGAAGATCGCGTTCCCGGTGGTGTCGGCCTTCCAGGCCTTGACGATGGACAGATCCGCGGCGATGGCGCGCTCGAGGATAAAGGTCTCGCCGTCGAATTCCTTGTGCTCCTTGCCCTCGGCGATGACGGTACCCACGCCGGTGCGTGTGTAGAACCCCGGGATCCCCGCCCCGCCCGCGCGCATCCGTTCGGCCAGCGTGCCCTGCGGGTTGAATTCCAGCTCCAGCTCGCCGCTCAGATACTGGCGCATGAATTCCGCGTTCTCGCCGACATAGGAGGACATCATCTTGCGGATCTGCCGGGTCTTGAGCAGCACGCCCAGCCCGAAATCATCCCCCCCGCAATTATTCGAGGCAATCGCGATATCCTTCGTCCCGGCCTCGCGAATCGCGTCGATCAGCAATTCGGGGATGCCACACAGCCCGAAGCCGCCCGCAGCGATGGTCATGCCGTCGAACAGCAGCCCGTCGAGCGCTTCTGCCGCAGAGCCATAGACCTTTTGCATCGCCAATTCCTTCTTGGTGCACATCTGTATTCCAGCGTCGCGTGACTGTTGCCGAGACGGCGGTGTGAAGTCAACAGCGTGGCGCCTGTGTTGAAACCTTCGCGGTCTTGCGCGCTGACGTCCCGCCCGAACTCCGCTACTGCGCCGTTGTCTTGCGCGCGGCCGCTTTTTTGCCGGACTTGGCCTTGGTTGCCGTCTTCGCCTTGGACGCTGTCTTGGCGCCCGACTTCGCAGGCGCCTTGCGCTTGCCCTTTGCACCGGCCTTGGCGTTGACCAACTCTATGGCCTGTTCGAGCGTGACCTCCTCGGGCGCGAGGTCCTTGGGAAGGGTCGCGTTCACCTTGTCCCACTTCACATAAGGGCCGTAGCGCCCCTTCATCACCTGCACCTCTCCACCATCGGGGTGCGCGCCCAGCACGCGCAGCGGCTCTGCTGCCGCACGCCCGCGCTGGGTCTTGGCGGCCAGCGTCTCGACCGCGCGGTTCATGCCGATGGTGAACACGTCGTCGACCTCGGGCAGATTGGCATATTTCCTGCCGTGCTTGACGTAAGGCCCATACCGCCCGATCCCGGCCTCGATCAGCTCGCCATCCTCGGGGTGCGGGCCGACCGGGCGTGGCAGCGACAAGAGCATAAGCGCGCGCTCGAGGTCGATGCTCTCCCCCTCCCAGCCCTTGGGCAGCGAGGCACGGGGCGGCTTGGGCACCTCTTCCGTCGCCTCACCGCGCTGGACATAGGGTCCGAAGCGGCCAGTGCGCAGGGTGATCGGGTCGCCGGCATCATGGCCCAGCAACTTGCCGTCGCCAGCAAGCTCGGCGTCGCCCTCATCCCCGCCCAGCGGGCGCGTGTAACGACAATCGGGATAATTGTTGCAGCCGATGAACGCTCCACCCGAACGCGCGGTCTTCAGGTTCAGCCGCCCGACCCCGCATTTGGGGCAGACGCGCGGGTCGCTGCCATCCTCGCGCGGGGGGTAGAGATGGGGGGCGAGCACCTCATCGATCTTTTCCAGAACCTCGGTGATGCGCAGTTCCGCCGTCTCGGCAATGGCCGCCGAGAAATCATGCCAGAAGCGCGACAGCACCTCCCTGTAGTCGCGCTCGCCCGCCGAGACATCGTCAAGCTGGCTTTCCAGATCGGCGGTGAAATCATATTCCAGATAGCGGCGGAAATAATTGACCAGAAAGATCGTCACGAGCCGCCCCTTGTCGGCGGCGATCAGGCGGTTCTTGTCCTTTGTGACATAGCCGCGATCCTGAATTGTCGTGACGATGCTGGCATAGGTCGAGGGGCGGCCGATGCCCAGCTCTTCCATCTTCTTGACCAGCGTCGCCTCGGTGTAGCGCGGGGGCGGCTGGGTGAAGTGCTGCTCGGGGGTGACGGGCGGGGTCCCGAAGCCTTTCCCCGACAGCTCGCCATCAGCATCGGCAGGCTGGCGCCCGGCAGCGGCATCCGCCTTCCGGACCGTGTCGCCTTCGCTGATCTGCGGCAGGCGTTTGTCGTCATCCTCGACCACATCGTCGCGCCCCTCCTCATAGACCTTGAGGAAACCGTCGAAAAGCACCACCTGCCCCGTCGCGCGCAAGCCCACCTGCCGGTCGCTGGACCCGATCTCGACGGTGGTGCGCTCCAGTCGCGCGGCCTCCATCTGGCCGGCGATGGTGCGCTTCCAGATCAGATCGTAAAGCTTGCGCTGATCGCTGTCCGTGACCTTCAGCCGGTCGGGGCTCAGCCCCATGTCGGTGGGGCGGATACATTCATGCGCTTCCTGCGCGTTCTTGGCCTTGTTCTTGTACATGCGCGGGCTTTTGGGGACGTAGTCCGCACCGTAGCGATCCTTGATCACATCGCGCGCGGCCATCACCGCCTCGGGCGCCATGTCGATGCCGTCAGTCCGCATATAGGTGATATAGCCCGCCTCATAGAGCCGCTGCGCAGTGCTCATGCAGTGTTTCGCGCCCATGCCGAATTTGCGGCTGGCCTCTTGCTGCAGGGTCGAGGTCATGAACGGGGCCGAGGGGTTGCGGCTGGCGGGCTTGGCCTCGACCGAGGTGACGGTCAGATCGCGCGAGCGGATGGCCTGCACGGCCATTTCGGCATCGACGGCGGTGGCAAGGTCGAACCGATCGAGCTTGCTGCCGCCCAGCACCGTCAGACGCGCGTCGAATTTCGCCCCGCGCGGCGTGGCGAGGCTTGCGCTGACGCTCCAGTATTCCTGCGGGCGAAACGCCTCTATCTCCATCTCGCGCTCGACGATCAGGCGCAGGCAGACCGACTGCACCCGCCCCGCCGACTTTGCCCCTGGCAGCTTGCGCCACAGCACGGGCGACAGGTTGAACCCCACCAGATAATCCAGCGCGCGACGCGCGAGATAGGCGCGCACCAGCGGCATGTCGATCTCGCGCGGGTTCTCCATCGCTTCGGTCACGGCGGATTTCGTGATCGCGTTGAAGACAACGCGGCGCACGGGAGTATCCTTCTTCAGCGCGCGCGATTTGGCCAGGGCCTCGGTCAGGTGCCAGGAAATCGCCTCGCCCTCGCGGTCGGGGTCGGTGGCGAGGATCAGTTCGGGATCGTTCTTCAGCGCCTCTGCAATGGCGCGGACATGCTTGCGCGAGTCGCTGGCGACCTCCCATGTCATGTCGAAATCGCGTTCGGGATCGACCGAGCCATCCTTGGGCGGCAGGTCGCGAACATGGCCGTAAGAGGCAAGGACCGTGTGATCCGAGCCGAGATACTTGTTGATGGTCTTGGCCTTGGCGGGGGATTCGACAACAACGACAGCCATGTAATTCCTCGAAAAACGGGCACGCGCGGCGGGGCGCGGCTGGCCCTACATGTGTGAGAGGGTCGGGGAATGTCAATGCGGGGCGCAGCCCGGCCTGCTGGGCGATGGTGTCCTGCGGGGCGTTCGCTCAGGGTCGCCTTGCTGCATGAATACGGGCCGCAGGGGCGGTGATTGTATCCCTTTTTCGTGGACCGCCCGGCCGCAGTGCAGCCGGCTCTTCCCGGCGGACGACTTGCGGCCCGCGCAGCCCCCGCGAGAAGCGTCCGCCCACCTATGACCAGCGCGCGCGCGCCGCCGGTGCGCTGTGCGCATCGGCACGAGGGGCGTGTCAGGCATGTGCGGGCCGGGTGGCCGGCCTGCCTGGGCAAGGTCACGAATGACCGCACCGGGACTCCCGCCGGGCGCTTCACTTTGCCCGCAGGCCGCATGTGATCGTGCTTGTTCTGGCGCGTCCCTGTCGGATGGACGTCGTGGCGCGTCGGCCTGTGCGACCGGCGCATCGGTGGTCGCTGCCGCGGTATGAGCGGCGGGCGGGCGCGTCTGATTCCGCCTGTCTATGACGTGCGGTCTGCTGCCTTGTTGGGGCCGCGGCGGCGGATGACAGGCGGTATGTAGCGCGGCCCCACGCGCAGGGATGGCACGCCAGATCGGGGTGCCAGCGTGACAGACTGCATTTTCCTGCACCCCTTACCTTGCCGGAAGAGCGGCGCTTGCGCGACTGACGGACCCGCAGAACGGGACGGCTTCTTGTCACTGGCAGCGCGAAGGCAGCCGCCGCCGTCACAGCGCGCTTGCCCTGCACTAGAACCGAAGGTGCCTGTGATATCGGAGAGATCTCACCCGCGGCTTACCAACCCGCCGGGGTGGCGGCGCACGGTACCGCTTATCTCCAGCAGGACGAGCGAGCGGGACACAGTCGCGGCGGGTACGCCCAGATCGCGGATCACCTGATCCTCGGCGACCGGGCTCGCGCTCAGACAGTCGAGGATTCGGCGCTGCAAGTCTTCGGCCGTTTCGCCCGACATCGGCACGTCCGGCGCGGGGTTTCGGCCCTTGGCGTCGGGCGAGGCCACCCTTCCGGGTGCGGCGGACGGCGCATCCAGCGCCCGGGGCGTGCCATTCCGAGGCCCGGGCGTGTTCCCGGTGCACGGGACGCTCACGTCTGCCGACGCGTCAAGCTTCGGGCGCGCGACCTCGGGGGCTGTGGGGTACGACCCGGACTGGCTGGGGCACGCCGGGCGCGGCGAGGATGCCTGACCGGCTGTCACGGGCGGCGCTGAATTGGTCTTTCGCGTCTGCGTGGACCCGGCGCCCGTTGCTTGCCCCGCTTCGCTGCACCGTCGAGGCCCAGGCGGCGCCTTTCGACCATCCGGCGCGCGGGCCGTCTTTGTGTGCCGAGGGTCGGACCCGGAATCATCCGGCGCCGCATGCGGTCTTGGCGCCCTATCGTCCGGGAGACGCGCCTCTCTGTTGTCATTGCGTGCCACGGGCGGGTCCTGCAGGCGGGCCAGCCCCTCGAGCACATCCTCGACATGGCGCACGAGTGTCGCCCCTTCGCGGATCAGGCGATTGCACCCACCCGCACGGCCATCGACCGGGTGGCCGGGGACGGCCATGATCTCGCGCCCCTGATCGAGCGCGTCGCGCGCCGTGATCAGCGAACCCGATTTCTCCGCCGCCTCGACCACGACGACGGCCAGCGCCAGCCCCGAGACGATCCGGTTGCGCGGCGGAAAGTGGCGGCCCTGCGGGTGCAGGCCCATGGGTTGTTCCGACAACCTCAGCCCCTGATCGGCAATGGCGGCGGCGAGGACTGCATTCTCGACCGGGTAGACGACATCCACTCCGCCCGCCATGACCGCGATGGTGCCGCTGCGCAGGCTGCCATGATGGGCGGCCGCATCGACCCCGCGGGCGAGGCCCGAGACGACGGTATACCCTTCGTGCCCCAGACCTTCAGCGAGGGCGCGGGCCGTGCGGGTACCCAGGCTCGAGGCGTTGCGCGCGCCCACCAGCGCCACCATCGGCCGCAGGATCGGGGCGCGCTGACCCATGCACCACAGCACCGGCGGCGCGTCGGCCAGCTGGGCGAGGTTGGCGGGGTAAGCCTCGGTCCCGAGGCACAGCATTCGGGCGCCCTTCGCACGGGCGAGGTCGATCTCGGCGGCGGCGCGGTCGCGGGGGCAGGGCGCATAGTCGCTGACCCCGGCAGCGCGGGCAATTGCAGGCAGCGCGTCGAGCGCGGCGGCGGCCGAGCCATGCTCGGTCAGCAGGCGGTGAAAGGTCGTCGCGCCCACGCGGGGCGAGCGAATGAGACGAAGCCAGCACAACCGGTCTCCTTCCGTGGTGGGTGGGGTGAAGGGTGGGTGAGAAGAAAACAAATCTCTAGCCATACCATCGCCTCGCCTCATTCACCCCCAACCTGCACCCGGATGGTTAAGGCGAGGTAAAGAAGCAGACGCTTTCCGGGCATTTTTGTGTGCCAGAGAATTGAATGGTTCCCGACGATGCGGGCAGCCAGTGGGCGCCGACGCAACGCTCACAATCGACCCGAAATGCAGCCACTCATGCAAAGGGTCAGAAACAAGCCCATGCGGCGCGGTCAGCGCGGCATGGGTATGAAGGCCTCTGGCCGCTCATAGCCAAGCAGTGTTCGCACCACGAGGGCGCCTGCAAGCGCCATTGCGGCGGTGATGTCAAACGGCATGTACTCGAATACCAGGACGACCAGACAGGCATAGCCGAGGCCAAGAAGCACGAAACTTATCCACCCGCCGAGGCCGAGCCGCATTGCAAGCCACAGGAACGGCAGCGACGGCAGAAACATCCACGCCCTGAAAAAGGTAATACTCAGAATGACCGCGCCGAAAGCCGTCAGATCCATAACCGATTCGATGATGGGTGGCACCGGCCCCGGTTCGTCGCCGCTGAACAGATAGGTCACCAGCGGCAGGACAAGGAGCAAGCCGATCACAAGGAATGTCAGCCACGCCACACCATAGGCAATCAGCCAATCATGCCAGCGCAAATGCCGGTCGCCGCGCCGAGCGGACCGGAAGGCGGCCATCAGGCCGCGCTGCCCCCGACGGTCAGCCCGCCTATCAGCAGGCTCGGCTGCCCCACACCCACCGGCACCCACTGGCCCGCCTTGCCGCAGGTTCCCATGCCCGGGTCGAGCGCCATGTCATTGCCCAGACCCCGGATCTTCGTCAGCGCCGTGGCACCATCGCCGATCAGCGTGGCGCCCTTGATCGGGGCCACCACCTTGCCGTCCTTGACCCGATACGCCTCGGTGCAGGAAAACACGAACTTGCCGTTGGTGATATCGACCTGCCCGCCACCGAAGCCCACCGCGTGGATGCCGTCGCGCAGCCCGGCCACCAGATCGGCGGGGTCGGCGTCGCCGCCCAGCATGTAGGTGTTGGTCATGCGCGGCATGGGCGGGTGCGCGTAGCTTTCGCGGCGCCCGTTGCCGGTCGGTGCGACCCCCATCAGCCGCGCGTTCTGGCGGTCCTGCATGAAGCCGACCAGCACACCATCCTCGATCAGCACATTGCGCGCCGAGGGGGTGCCCTCGTCATCGATGGTGATCGAGCCGCGCCGGTCGGGGATGGTCCCGTCATCCAGCACCGTGACGCCCTTCGCGGCGACCTGCTGGCCCATCAGCCCGGCAAAGGCCGAACTGCCCTTGCGGTTGAAATCGCCCTCCAGCCCATGGCCCACCGCCTCGTGCAGCAGGATGCCCGGCCAGCCGGGGCCAAGGACGACATCGAACACGCCGGCGGGTGCGGGCTCGGCGCGCAGGTTCACCAGCGCGATGCGCAGCGCCTCGCGCGCCATGCCCTCCCAGGTCTCGCGCGCCATCACGCCCTCCAGCCCGGCGCGGCCACCGCCCCCGGCCGACCCTGATTCGCGCCGTCCGTCCTGTTCGACGATGACCGAGATGTTCAGGCGGCTCATCGGGCGGATGTCGCGCAGGCTGTCACCTTCGGGGCGCAGGATTTCGACCTGCTGCAGGCTTGCCGCCATCGATGCGGACACCTGTACGACACGCGGGTCGAGCGCGCGCAGGAAATCGTCGATCTCTCGCAGAAGCTCCAGCTTGGCCGAAAAGGCCGCACCCGCGATGGGATCAGCGTCGGTATAAAGCCGTCGATTGGTCATCGTGGGCGCGGCGGCCAGCACACCGCCCCCATCGCCAACTGCCAGCCGCGCCGTTTCGGCAGCGCGGCGCAGGGCATCAATGGTCATGTGTGTAGAATGCGCGTAGCCCGCCACCTCGCCCCGCACGGCGCGCAGGCCGAACCCCTCTGCGGCGTTGTAGCTGGCGGTCTTGATGCGCTGGTCGTCGAGGAGCAGCGATTCCGAGACGCGCTTTTCACAGAACAGCTCGCCATCATCTGCCCCAGCTGTGGCTGCGCGCAACACGTCCAACGCCTCTTGCCGATCAAAGGCAGTCTCGAATGGGCGAAACTCTGTGTCTTCGGTCATTACGGGCCTTTCGTTGCGGGCTGCCGCATCTTGCCGCGACGCGGCGAAAACGGTTCCAGTTTGTCGTTGATCCACATCAACAAATGGCAATGTGTCGCATCGGTTTTGCTTGTTCTGCATTCCCTAATATGGTTTTACCAGACAAAACCTCAACGGGATTCCACTGCATGCCATGCGTATGCGACGGGTCCGTTGCAAATGTCGGCCAGCGAGGCCGGATCAGAAAACGGGAACGTAGGATGCGAGTTTCACCAGCCCTTTCGTCACTGTCCGCAAGCCTGGCCGCGCTCGGCCTGGCCACGCAAGCTGCAGCCGATGAATTCCTGCCCGAACTGCCGGTGCTGGGCGCGCCCGAACCGGGCGGGATGAGCCTGCAAAATCCGGTGACGGCGCTGCATCGCGAAGTCGTCTTTCTGGACAACCTGCTGAACTGGATCATCATCCCGATCACGATCTTCGTGACGGCGCTTCTGATCTGGGTGATCGTCTTTCATAACCGCAAGGCAAACCCCGAACCGTCGCGCTTTACACACAACACCCGGCTGGAAGTTGCCTGGACCGTGGTGCCCGCGCTCATCCTGCTGTTCATCGCGCTCTTTACCTTCCCGGCGCTGCGCCACCAGCAGGTGATGCCCGAGGCAGATGTGACCATCAAGGTAACCGGGCTGCAATGGTACTGGGATTACGAGTATGTCGATCACGGGATTCAGTTCTCGCAATTCATGCTCGACCGCGACGAGCTGGAGGATTTCGGCTATACGGATGATCTGTATCTGCTGGCCACCGACACCGCGATGGTCGTGCCCGCGAACCGCGACATCGTCGTGCAGGTGACGGCGGGCGACGTGATCCATTCCTGGACGATCCCCGCCTTCGGCGTGAAGCAGGACGGCATTCCCGGCCGCCTGGCCGAGTTGTGGTTCAACGCCGAGGAAGAGGGCATCTATTTCGGCCAGTGCTCGGAAATCTGCGGCATCAACCACGCCTATATGCCGATCACCGTCAAGGTGGTGAGCGAAGAGGAGTATATCGCCTGGCTTGAACGGCAGGGTGCCGATTTCGCCAGCGCACCGGACTGGATGCAGCAGCACATCCAGGTTGCCGCCTTCGAGTAAGGCCGTTCTTCCCGACTGTGAGGGGTCAGCCCGCCTGATGACCGAACTGCGCACCGATATCAGCTATGCCCCGCCGGGCGAGGCCGAGTTCAGCGATTACATCGCGCTTCTGAAGCCGCGGGTCATGTCGCTGGTGGTCTTTACCGCGTTGACCGGGTTGCTGGTCGCGCCCGGCAGCCTGCACCCGGTCGAGGCACTGGCGGCGATCATCTTCATCGCACTGGGCGCAGGGGCCTCCGGGGCGCTGAACATGTGGTGGGACGCCGATATCGACCGCGTCATGGCGCGCACTGCGAGGCGCCCCATCCCGGCAGGCAAGGTCGCCCCGGACGAGGCCATGGCGCTGGGCCTGGCGCTGTCGGGCATCGCGGTCGTCATGCTGTGGCTGGCGACAAACGCGTTGGCGGCGGGGCTTCTGGCGTTCACGATCTTCTTCTATGCGGTCGTCTATTCCATGTGGCTCAAGCGCGCCACGCCGCAGAATATCGTTATCGGGGGCGCGGCCGGGGCCTTTCCGCCCATGATCGGCTGGGGGGCGGTGACCGGATCGGTCAGCCTCGAGGCTTGTCTGATGTTCGGGCTGATCTTCATGTGGACGCCACCGCATTTCTGGGCCCTGGCGCTGTTCATGAAATCGGACTACCACAAGGCGCGGGTACCGATGCTGACAGTCACGCATGGCCGCGCCGCGACCCGCGCGCATATTCTTGTCTACACGCTGGCGCTGGTACCGGTGGCGCTACTGGCGGCCTTTACCAGCATTGGCGGGCCGGTCTATCTGGCGGCCGCGCTGGTGATGAATGCCTGGTTCGTCCAGGGCGCATGGGCCATCTGGCGCCGTGATGAAGCGCAGGCCGAGGCCGACAGCTACGCGACCGAAAAGCGCGTCTTCCGTTTTTCGCTGTCCTACCTGTTCGTGCTGTTCGCGGCGTTGCTGGTTGAAGCCGCCCTGGCGCATCTGCCCGCCTACGCCACGCTTGCCGCATATCTGCCCGTGATGGAGCTTTTCTGATGCCGATCACCCGCGAACACGAACTGCACCAGCGCCGCTCGGGGCGCAATATCGGCCTTGCTGTCGTGCTGGTGGGGTTCATCGGCCTCGTCTTCGGGCTGACCATTGCCAAGGTGCAGGGGGGCGGGACGCTCGAGGCCTTCGACCACACTTACCGCCCTGCACTCGACCCAGACCATGTGAGGTTTCAGCAGAGATGATCGCAACCTGGAACAGACTGACCGGTATCCAGAAATCCACTGTACAGGCAGTGGCCGTAGTGACATTCATGTTTGGCATGGGCTGGGCGGCGGTGCCGCTTTATGATCTGTTCTGCCGCGTGACAGGCTATGGCGGGACGACCAACACGGCAGCCGAGTCGCGTGGTGTCGTGCTTGACGAAACCATGCGCATTCGCTTCGACGCCTCGGTCGCAAGGGACTTTCCGTGGGAATTCCGGCCCGAAGAGCGTACCGCTGAGATCCAGATTGGCGAGGTCGGCCTAGCCTTCTACGAGGCCTACAACCCGACGGATGAGCCAATCGCCGGGACGGCGAGCTACAATGTCAGCCCCTATGAGGCCGGACGCTTCTTCACCAAGATCGACTGCTTCTGCTTCGAGTTGCAGGTGCTGCAACCTGGCGAATCGGTGATGATGCCGGTCCCCTATTTCGTCGATCCTGACATCCTCGACGATCGCGAGGCGCGCGACACCCACACGATCACGCTGTCCTACACCTTCCACCCCACCCATATCCCGGACGACTATGTCGCACCGGAAACCGACGTAACCAACTGAGACGGGCCCCAGCCCGCTAGCCCGAGGGATTTACTGCCATGGCCGGAGCCAAGAATCACGACTATCACGTCCTGCCCCCGTCGATCTGGCCGTTCGTCGCGGCCGTCTCGGCTTTCGTGATGCTGTTCGGGGCCGTTCTGTGGATGCATGACAACGGCCCCTGGCTGTTCCTGATGGGTCTCGCCGGCGTGTTGTATGTGATGTTTGAATGGTGGCGCGAGATGGTGATCGAGTCGCATTCGGGCGACCACACCCCGGTCGTCGTGATCGGACTGCGCTACGGCTTCATCCTGTTCATCATCTCCGAGGTGATGTTCTTCGCGGCGTGGTTCTGGAGCTTTTTCAAACACGCCATGTACCCGATGTATACCTATGTCGGGACCGAGTACCTAGAGCCCGCGATCTATGCAGTGAACGCCTTTGACCTGCCGCTGATCAATACGATGGTCCTGCTGCTGTCGGGCGCGATGGTGACCTGGGCACACCACGAGCTTGTCCATGACGGCGACCGCAAGACGGTCGAGGTGACGCTGGGCATCGGCATCCTGCTGGGGATCGCCTTCACCTTTCTGCAGGGCTACGAGTATTTCTACCTGATAACCCAGCGCGGCTATGACTTCTCGGGCGACGTGTTCTACGCCAACTTCTTCATGGCGACCGGTTTTCACGGGGTGCATGTGATCATCGGCACGATTTTCCTGGCGGTCTGTTGGCTTCGGTTGCGCGCCGGGCATTTCACCGCCGAGCGCCATGTCGGCTTCGAGGCCGCGGCCTGGTACTGGCACTTCGTCGATGTGGTCTGGCTGTTCCTGTTCTTCGCGGTCTATATCTGGGGCATGTGACGCGCCTTGTGCGCGCGGGCCGCAAGGGCCCGCGCCCCGTGTCGCATTCCCGCCCCTGACACCATGACGGAGGCCCTATGCTGCGCCGGATGATCGTGCCTGCACTGTTCGGGATCATCGGCTGCGCCATCCTCGTGTCGCTGGGCGTCTGGCAACTGAACCGTGCCGACGAGAAGGCCGAACTCATCGCCGCGATGGAGGCGCGCCTGTTCGACGCCCCCGTCCCCCTGCCCGATCTGCCCGATCCGACCACTGATCGCTATCGCCCCGTCACTGTCAGCGGGCACTTTATGCCCGAGCGCAGCTTTGTCATGGCCGCACAACGCGCGGCAGGGCCGGGCTTTCACCTGATTTCCGCCTTTGAAACAGCCGACGACCGGCGCATCCTGATCGAACGCGGCTTTCTGCGCGAGGACACGCGCCCTGGTCTGCCCGATGACCCGGACGCCCCCGCCCGCGTCACCGGCAACCTGCCCTGGCCGCAGGATGCCGACCGCTTCACGCCCGCGCCCGATGCCGAGCGCAACCTGCACTTCGCCCGCGATGTCGACCTGCTGGCCGACCAGCTGGGCACCGAGCCCGTGCTGCTGGTGCTGCGCGAGAGCACGCAGCCGCTGCCCGGCGTGTCACCCGTCCCCGTCGATGCGGTTGCGATCCCGGACAATCATTTCGGTTACGCCGTGCAATGGTTCCTCATGGCTGTTGCATGGGCGGGGGTGACAGTCTTCTATCTGTGGCGTATCAGGACGCAATCGGACTGAGGACGTTACATGAACTATATCTCCACCCGTGGCGCGGCCCCCGTGCTCGATTTCGAGGCGACCATGCTGACGGGGCTGGCGCGTGATGGCGGCCTCTACCTGCCCGAGCATGTGCCGCCCCTGACCACAGGCGAAATCGCCGGGCTATCGGGGCAAAGCTACGAGGATCAGGCCTTTGCGGTCATGCGCCCCTTCATCGGCGGCGCCTTTGGCGACGAGACGCTGCACGAACTGATCGCCGCGGCCTATGCGGCCTTCGGCCACCCCGCCCGGGCGCCGCTCAAGCAGCTTGCGCCCGATCACTTCCTGCTGGAGTTGTTCCACGGCCCGACGCTCGCATTCAAGGATTTCGCGATGCAGTTGATCGGGCAGCTCTTCCAGGCCGCGCTCTCGCGGTCGGGGCAGCGTGTAACGATCGTGGGGGCCACGTCGGGCGATACCGGATCGGCGGCGATCGAGGCGTTTCGCGGGCTGGGCAATGTCGATGTCTTCATCCTCTACCCGCATGATCGTATCTCCGAGGTGCAGCGCCGCCAGATGACGACACCGGCGGAAGAGAACGTCCACGCGCTGGCCATCGACGGCGATTTCGACACCTGCCAGGCGCTGGTCAAGGACATGTTCAACGATTTCGCCTTTCGCGACGCGGTGGCGCTTGCCGGGGTGAACTCGATCAACTGGGCGCGGGTTCTGGCGCAGGTGGTCTATTACTTCACCGCCGGGGTGGCCCTGGGCGCGCCACACCGCCCGGTCAGCTTTACCGTGCCGACGGGCAATTTCGGCGATATCTACGCGGGCTCCATCGCCCGCGCTATGGGGCTGCCCATCGAGAAGCTGGTGATCGCGACCAACCACAACGACATCCTGCACCGCACGATGGAAAGCGGCGGCTATGTCACCGACGAAGTGTACCCCTCGATCAGCCCGTCGATGGATATCCAGGTCAGCTCGAATTTCGAGCGCGCGCTGTTCGATGCCTATGCCCGCGACGGAAGCGCCGTGGCGCGCGCGATGGGTGAGTTGAAGGAAACCGGTGGCTTCCGCATCGGGCAGGGCGCGCTGGAGGCATTACGCGAGAGTTTCGCCTCGGGGCGGGCGTCCGAGGACGAGACGCGCGCCACCATCACGGCGACCGCGCGCGAGACGGGAGAGGTGCTTTGCCCGCATACGGCAGTGGGCGTGCATGTCGCGCAGGCGCATCTGTCGGCAACCCCGATGGTCACGCTTGCCACTGCGCATCCGGCGAAATTCCCCGACGCGGTCGAGGCCGCAACCGGCGCCCGCCCCGCCCTGCCCCCCCGCATGGCCGACCTTTTCGAGCGGCCCGAGCGCGTCACCCGCCTGCCCGGCGATCTGGCCGCGGTGCAGGCCCTGATTCGCGAGCGGATCCCCGCATGACAGCGCAAGTCACGACACTGCCCAACGGCCTGCGCATCGTTACCGAGACGATGCCGGGCGTCGACTCCACGGCCATCGGCCTGTGGATCGAGGCAGGCGCGCGACACGAGACAGCAACGCAGAACGGGGTCGCGCATTTCCTGGAACATATGGCGTTCAAGGGCACCGCGCGACGCAGCGCCCTGCAAATCGCCGAAGAGATCGAGGATGTGGGCGGCTATATCAACGCCTACACCTCGCGCGAGATGACGGCCTATTATGCGAGAGTGCTGCGCGCCGACCTGGCGCTGGCGCTGGACGTGATCGCCGATATCGTCCTCAACCCCGCCTTCGACACGCGCGAGATCGAGGTCGAGCGCAGCGTGATCCTGCAAGAGATCGGGCAGGCCCTTGACACGCCCGATGACATCATCTTCGACTGGCTGCAGGAAGCCGCCTATCCGAACCAACCCATCGGTCGCTCGATCCTGGGACAGTCGGCGGATGTGGCGCGCTATGACGCGGGCGATCTGCGCCGCTTCGTGGCCGAGCACTACGGACCGGGGCAGATGATCCTGTCCGCCGCCGGTGCGGTCGATCATGACGCGCTGGTCCGCCTGGCCGAGCCGCTCTTTGCGCATCTCGCCCCCCGCCCGCGGCCAGTCGCTCCTGCCGCGCGCTTCGCAAGTGGTGAACGGCGCGAATTGCGTGGGCTGGAACAGGCGCATTTCGCGCTCGCCCTCGAGGCGCCGGATTACTGCGCACCGGATTTCTACGCCAGTCAGTTGTTTTCCGCAGCCCTCGGGGGGGGCATGTCCTCGCGCCTGTTCCAGCGCCTGCGCGAGGATCGCGGGTTGTGCTACACCGTCTTTGCGCAGTCCGGGGCCTATTGCGACACTGGCATGATCACTGTCTATGCCGGCACAGGCGCCGATGAGATCGACGCGCTGGCCTGCCTGACCATCGACGAGATCAAGCGCGCCGCCGAGGATATGGAAGACGCCGAGGTCGCGCGTGCGCGCGCGCAGATGAAAGCCGGGCTGCTCATGGGACTCGAGAGCCCGGCGCAGCGGGCCGAGCGGCTGGCCAAGCTGCTGTCGATCTGGGGGCGCGTGCCCGACCTGTCCGAGTCCGTCGCCCGCATCGACGCAGTCGATGTGGCTGCGGTGCGCGCCCATGCCGGGCAGTTGCTTGCGAGTGGCGGGCTGGCGCTGGCGCTTTACGGCCCGATCGAGCGCGCGCCCTATCTCGCCTCGCTCAGCGCGCGGCTGGTTGCCTGATGCTGGGTCTGCGGCCCCGGGTACAGATCGAGACCGAGCGGCTGCTGCTGCGCCTTCCGCAGCATGCGGATTATCGCGCCTGGTCCGAGCTGCGTCGCGCCTCGGCCGATTTCCTGACCCCGTGGGAGCCCGTCTGGGCCAGCGATCACCTGACCCGCCGGGCCTTTACCAACCGCGTCTCCTGGGCGGCGCGCTGCACGCGGTCGGACACGGCGCTGCCGCTGTTCCTGATCCGACGCGACGACTCGGCGCTGCTGGGGGCGATCACGCTCGACAATATCCGGCGCGGTCCGGCGCAGGCTGGAACACTGGGCTACTGGATCGGCGCCGCGTTTGCGCGCCAGGGCTTCATGCGCGAAGCGATCACCGCCGTGGTACATCACGCCTTTACCGAGATGGACCTGTCGCGCATCGAGGCTGCGACCCTGCCCGAGAACACGGCCTCGCGCGGGCTGCTGGAGCGCGCGGGCTTCAAGTATGAGGGCGTCGCGCAGAGTTATCTGCAGATCAACGGGCGCTGGCGCAACCATGTGCTCTATGCCAGCCTGCGCCATGACCGGCGCGGGCGCACGGATGCGGGCAAGTAGCCGGGCACGCTGCGCATGACGCGCGGCGGCGGCGGGCCAGCCGATACGGACTTCGACTGACCAAAGCGGAAAGGGTCGGGTGTCACAGCCCGCACGGACCGATTGACCGTAGATGGTCAGATGACAATCAGGTTCATCAGAAAGAACAGACCCGCCGAGATCGCGGCAGCCGAGGGCACTGTCACCACCCACGCCGCGAGGATCGTCAGGAAATGCGCACGCCGCACCACCTTCTTGCGCTTGCGCACTTCCACCGGGCTGGACGTATCGATCCGCACTTCCTTCAACACCTTCTCGTGGTACCACTCGCGAAAGAAACCCACGCCAAAGATCGCCCCGATGGCGATATGCGTCGAACTCACCGGCAGACCCAGCCAAGAGGCAAAGATCACCGTGATCGCCGCCGCCAGCGCCACGCAATAGGCGCGCATCGCATTCAGCCGCGTGATCTCGCTGCCCACAACGCGGATCAGCTTCGGCCCGAACAGCAGCAATCCGACCGACAGGCCAAGCCCGCCGATCAGCATCACCCAGAGCGGAATGCCCACCTGCTCGGACGCCCCTCCATCCTGCACGGCATGGACGATGGCCGCGACCGGACCAATGGCATTGGCCACGTCATTCGCCCCATGCGCGAAGGACAACAACGCTGCCGAAAAGATCAGCGGGATGTTGAACAGGATCTTGAGAGACTTCTTGCGGTTCTCCATCCCCGCGCTCTGGCGGCGGATCACCGGGCGCATGATGAGGGTCAGCACCAGCCCGACGACCAGCCCCGAGAGCACCGCATTTCCGAACGAGACGGGGAACACCCGCTCGAGCCCCTTGAGCGCCAGATAGGTGGTGAAACAGCCGCCCATCACCCCGATCAGGATCGGCACCCAGAAACGCGCCGCACCGATCATGTCGGGGCGGTAGATGATCCGAGACTTGATGATCGCGAGGAAGAAGGCCGCGAACAACCCGCCGAGCAACGGCGAGATCACCCAGCTTGCGGCGATCCGGCCCATGGTGGGCCAGTTGACGGCGGCAAACCCGGCCGCCGCAATCCCTGCCCCCATCCCCCCGCCGACGATGGAATGCGTGGTCGAGACCGGCGCGCCGATCCAGGTTGCCAGATTGACCCACAGCGCGCCCGCCAGAAGTGCGGCCATCATCGCCCAGATGAAGACCTGCGTCTCGGCCACTGATTCCGGCGCGATGATCCCGCGCGAGACCGTGCCCACCACATCGCCCCCAGCGATCAGCGCGCCCGCTGTCTCGCAGATCGCGGCGATGATCAGCGCGGTGCCGATGGTCAGCGCGCGCGCGCCCACCGCCGGGCCCATGTTGTTGGCGACGTCATTGGCGCCGATATTCAAGGCCATGTAGGCGCCGATGATCGCCGCCGCGACCACGATCAGCCCCAGCGGGTCGAACCCGATCAGCACTGCCGTGATCAGCCCGGTCAGCGCCATGAAGGCCAGCGCTATCCCTGGTGCCACAAGTGGCCGCGCCGTGTAGGACACGGCCCGCTCGAGCGTCGATAACCGCTCGAGGTCCTTGTTAAGGGTCTTCCAGGATTTCTCGATCTGCTCTGACACGCCGCCACTTGTGTAACAGTTATGTGACAAGGCCCTTAACAGGCCGGGCATCGGACCTCAATCGGCTTCATGTCCGTATCGCGCCGGAGATCACAGGTCGCGCAACAAACCCCTCAATTCCGAATTCTGCACGATATCGGCCGCATCGGGCAGGCTGAACCATGCCCGGGCGCGCTGCCCGGCTTCGGGGTAGTCGTCGGCCAGCGTCTCGACATCGATACGGAACACCTGCGCGCGACACTGAACCGGCAAGCCGCTTTTCTTGATTTTGGTGTAGGTAAACGCTCCGACGGGATCTGGATGTACCCGACCGCGCACGCCTGCTTCCTCCCAAGCCTCGATCGCGGCGGCTTCGGCAAGGGTGCGGTTCTTCATCGGCCAGCCCTTGGGCAGGATCCAGAACCGCCGCCGCAAGGTCTGGATCAGCAACACCTCTGGCCCGCTCTTGCCGTCGCGCAGACACAGGGCGGCTGCCTGCACGAAGGCCGGGCGCAGGAACTCCAGCATTCCCCCGATCGTTGCGCGCGCGCCGGCGTTGATGTTCATCTGCCTGTCATCCTTACTGCCCATGTCAGCGCCACGGCCGTGCAACACGGGATCATTCCCTGTTCTCAGGCGCCGCGCGCAATGCCTTTATCGAGGCCCGATGCGCCTTGCCCGCCAGCCTGCGCCGCTTGCTCGCCAATGTCGGGCGTGTCGGGATACGCCGCTTCGGGCGCTCGAGCGCGGCGCGGATCAACTCGGCCAGCCGCGCGCGGGCGATCTCGCGGTTGCGCGCCTGGCTGCGCGTTTCCTCGACCCGCAGCACCAGCGCGCCACCTTCGGTCCAGCGGCGCCCGGCCAGGCGGCGCAGCCGAGTCTTGACCGGCTCGGGCAGGTTGGGGCTGCGCGCCGCTTCGAACCGCAACTCGACCGCAGTTGCGACCTTGTTGACATTCTGCCCCCCCGGCCCCGAGGCGCGCGAGAAGGTTTCGATGAGTTCCCACTCCTGCAATGTGATCTCGTGATTGATACGCATTTTTCCAGTCCGGCAATCGAAAGGGCCGCCGGGTAGCCGACGGCCCTGAACGAGCTTTGGGAGATGGTACCAAGTTAGAGCCTTGGCCCAATCAGAAGAGTGTCCCCATCAGGGCTGCCGTCAGGTCGTTGCTCCTCCGACTGTCTTTGCACCTCTCTCCAACATCACTCTAGACACTGGACCACCTCCTTTCGCTGAGTTTCAGATATCGGGATGGTGGCACAGATTTTGCGTTTGTCAAAAGAAATCATGCAACCGGTTGCGTCAAACGCGCGACGAGCAGCCGGAACGGCACAAGCGCGAGCAACGCGAGCGCCAGCTTGACACCCCAGTCGGCAACGGCAAGGCTGACCCAGAGCGGAACCTCCGGCCCGATGCCCAGCATCGGCAGGATTTCCCCGGCCCAGGACACATCATTGGCAGGCTCAATGAAGCTCAAGGTGGCCGAGAAGGCGATGCTGAAAAACAAGGCGGTATCGACCGCAGAACCGATCAGCGTGGAGCCCAGCGGCGCGCGCCACCAGCGGCCTTCGCGCAGACGGTCGAAGACGAACACATTGAGCATCTGCGCCGTCAGGAAGGCGATCCCCGACCCCAGCGCGATGCGCAGTGTCACCAGCGGGCCGAACTCTCCCATGATCTGCGTGCCAATCAGCGAACAGGCAACGCCCACGGCAAAGCCGACCCAAACCACGCGGCGCGCCGCCTGCGGGCCATAGACGCGGTTCATCACGTCATTGACCAGAAAGGCTAGAGGATAGGTGAACGCCCCCCAGGTCAGCCAGTTGCCGAACAGGAATTGGACAAGGATATTGGAGGCGACGACAATCGCCGCCATGGCAATGATGCCGGGCAGATAGGTGCGGGTCATGGATTTCGGTTCCGTTTTGACAAGGTTGCGGAGACTTGTGCCCTGAGGGCTATCGCGCAGTTAGCGCGCGCGGATGCCGAGATCAACTCCAATCCTGCGTGGCGACAGGCCCGGCACCGCCCGCGCGCGGGGCATCGGCGGGCGGTTGGGCTCCGCTCGCCTGCGCTTTTCTTGCGCCATTACAGAGAAATCGCGGGGCCCGGTTCAGCGCCCGAGCAGATCGGCCACAGCAGCGCGTGCGGCGTCGACCAGATCGACGTAGCCTGCTAGCGGCTCTGCCAGCGCCGGCACAAGCTCGGACAGTTGCGGTGCGGCAAGGTAGACCGCCAGCAGGATCAGCGCCAATGCGATCGGCAGAAGGAAACCGCCCAAGAAACTGCGCTTGCGGGCATCGGCGGTGGCGGGCAGTTCGGTCTCGGACTCGGCGGTCTTGCGCGCCGCGCCCACTGGCGACAGGGTCGAACTGATATCCTCGATATCGGGAAAGCTGCTGCGCGTGGAGGCTCGCCCGGTCTCTGTGCGATCCTGCCCGTCTGTTTCCGGCTCGGCCTCGGGCGGGTCGGAGCGCGGCCAGGGCGCAGCTGCGCCCAGTCCAAGTTCAGGCTGGCTTTCAAGCCCCTCTGCCTCGCGCGCACGGGCTTCGGCCTCGAAGGCGGCCTCGTCACGCAGGATGCCGAGCACCTCATCATCGACAGGCTTGCGCGGCGGCTGTGCCGGGGCAGAATCGAGGGCGGATGCTGTCTCTTCAGAATTCTCGTCAGTCTCGGGCAGATCGTTCGCGGGGTTGGTCCCCGGGTCTTGCGTCGCCTCGGGCGCGGGCGTCGGCTGCTCCGTCACCTCGGGTTTGCTGTCAGCGGTCTGGAACCAGACATGCCCGCAGGCCGAACACTGCACCTCGCGCCCCTCATCGGGGAGCAGGCTGGCGTCAATCTCATACTGCGCCGCACAATTCGGACAGATCAGTCGCATGAATGACGCTTCTCTCGTCGGATTTCAGGCATTGGCCCAGTACAAGTTATGTTGTAGCAAGCGAGTGGAAAAACGCAAATTCTATTAATCTTCGCTGCTGCGCGTGTGAGACATATGCTGTCGCTCGACCATTTCCGTTGCCTGTTCGCAACGCCCCAGGCGGTTGCAGCATACCAGCCGTGCGGTGGGGCATGATCGTCTGCGAGGAGTTGGGCCATGAATATGGTGGCGGCCCACTGTTCCGCGATGTCACGCTGCGGCTGGAAAAAGGCAGCTTCCACTTTCTGACCGGTCCCTCGGGCGCGGGCAAGAGTACCTTCCTGAAGCTCTGCTATGGCGAGTTGCTCCCGAGCCGCGGCACGATTTCGGTGATGGGCGAGGCGATGGGCAAGGTCAGCCGCGACGAGCTTGCCGAGATCCGCCAGCGCATCGGGGTCGTGCATCAAGACTGCCAGTTCCTCGATCATCTGACTGTCGCACAGAACGTCGCTCTGCCACTCGCGACCACGCGACGGGCCCTGCGCGAGGACGATGTCAACGATCTTCTCGCCTGGGTCGGACTCGACAGGCATGCCGACGCGCTGCCACCCACCCTGTCGGGCGGCGAGCGCCAGCGCGCAGCACTTGCCCGCGCCGTCATCGGCGCGCCGGAAATACTGCTTGCCGACGAACCGACCGGCAATCTGGACTGGGAGATGTCGCAGCGCCTGATGTCGCTGATGATCGAATTGAACCGCATGGGCACGGCGGTGCTGGTTGCGACGCATGACCTGCAACTGATACGCTTTGCCAAGAGCCAGATCAATGCCCGGGTGCTGCGTATCGCGCAGCGCCGGATGCAGGTTGCGGGGGCCGAGCTGTGAACGCGGACGAGATCACCGGGCTCGTGGTGCCGCGCCGGGGCCAGTCGGTCTGGCTGATCACGCTCAGCGCGGGCGCGATGGCGTTTCTCGCGGTCTTTTCCCTGGCGCTGGCTTTGGGCGCGACGCAACTCGCGCAAAGCTGGGGCGCGGCGCTTTCGCAGACCGCGACGATCCGGCTCTCGGCCCCGCCTGACGAGATGGACACCCAGACCGAGCTGGTGCTCGAGGTACTGCGCACCACGCCCGGCATCGAGGCCGCACAGGTTATGGTGCCTGACGAACAGGCCGCACTTCTCGAGGCGTGGCTCGGCCCCGACTTGCCGCTGGACGCACTCCCGCTGCCACGGCTGATCGAGGTGACAGAGACGCCCGAGGGCCCCGACCGGCAGGGGCTGCGGCTGCGGCTCGCGGCCGAGGCGCCGGGTGCGGTCTATGACGACCACACCCGCTGGCGCCGTCCGCTGGCCGAGGCGGCGGGTCGCCTGCGGGCGCTGGCGCTGGTCTCGCTGGGGCTGATCGGCGGCGTGACAGGGGCGATCATCGCGCTGGCGGCCAGTGTGGCGCTGGCCAGCAACAGGCAGGTCATCGGAGTGCTGCGGCTTGTCGGCGCGCAGGATCGCTTCATCGCGCGCGCCTTCGTGCGCCGCATCAGCCTGCGCGCGGGTCTGGGCGCGCTGGCGGGCACGGCGCTGGGCATGGCCGCGATGGCCGCTCTCCCGCAGGCGGGCGGCGACGTACATCTGCTGGCGGGTCTGGGCTTTCGGGGCGCGGGCTGGGCGCTGCCGCTGCTGATCCCGCCGCTGGCGATACTGCTGGCCTGGGGCGCAGCGCGGGCGACGGCATTTCGGGTATTGCGGAGGGTGACGTGATGGTTAAGGCGCTGCAACTGGTCCGGTCGCTGGTGTTCATCGTGCAGATGTATCTGGCGATGGTGGTGCTGGCGATCGTCTTCACCCCCTTCGCGATTGTCCGGCGCGACATGGCGCTGCGCGCCTGCCACACCTATTGCCGCTATGTCCGCTGGTCGGCGGCGTGGATGATCGGGCTGCGCTCGGAAGTGCGGGGCGAGGTGCCGCAGGGCGAGGTGCTGATCGCCGCCAAGCATCAGTCGTTCTTCGACATATTGATCATCTTCGGCGCCCTGCCGAGGCCCCGCTTCATCATGAAGAAGCAGTTGAAATACGCGCCGATCCTAGGCTGGTATGCGCTGCGGCTGGGTTGCGTACCCGTGGACCGCGGCAAGCGCGGCAAGGCGATCCGCGAGATGGTCGCCGCTGTCCGGGACGGCACGGTGGAGCCCGGGCAACTGATCATCTACCCGCAGGGCACGCGCGTCGCGCCCGGCGCGCATCTGCCCTACAAGGTCGGCACAGCGGTGCTTTATGAGCAGTTGGGGCAGGATTGCGTGCCGGTGGCCACGAATGTCGGTGTGTTCTGGCCGCGCCATTCGCTGCTGCGCAAGCCGGGCACCGCCGTGGTCGAGTTCCTGCCCGCCATCCCCGCCGGGCGTGCGCCGCGCGTCTTCCTCGAAGAGCTCGAGCGCGTGATCGAGGACCGCTCTGACGCGCTGATGCACGAGGCCGGTTTTGAGAAGGCGGCGCAATGACCGAGATCACCAGCATCGCCGCGCTCGAGGCGCTATACGAGGCGCCCTCCAAGGCCAGCCTCGCCAAGGTCGCGCCCCGGCTGACGCCCAGCTATCGCCGCTGGATCGAGGCGTCGCGATTCTGCATCCTCGCAACGACCGGGCAGCGCGGCGTCGATGCCAGCCCGCGCGGCGATGACGGGCCGGTGGTACGCATCATTGACGACACGACGCTGCAACTGCCCGACTGGCGCGGCAACAACCGGCTCGACTCGCTGCGCAATATCGTCACCGACGGCCGGGCGACGCTTCTGTTCATGGTGCCGGGCTCGGCGAATGTGGTGCGGGTGAACGGGCGGGCGCGAGTGCTGGCGGACGACGCGCTCTGCGCAGGGTTCGCGCGCGACGGACGCGCGCCCAGGACCGTGATCGTCTTTGCCATTGCCGAGGTCTATGCCCAGTGTGCACGCGCGCTACTGCGCTCGCGGCTTTGGGCAGGCGCGGATGACGGCGCGGCGCTGCCCAGCATGGGCGAGATGCTGGCCGATGTGTCGCAGGGCACGATCGACCCGCAGGCCTATGATGCCGAGTGGCAGCGGCGCGGCCCGCGGACGCTGTGGTAGCCCCGGCGTGTGACGCTCTGCCCCGCCCGGCCCGCAGGGTCGGGCAGCGCCCGCGGGCGGGGCATGGGCGGGTGGGTGGGCTCCGCTCGCGGGCGCTCTTTCGCGCGTCCCGACAGCCGATCCACTCCGTAACCCTTAACCGCGCACCCTGCGGCCTGTGGGAGACAGCATGACCAATCTTCTGCACCCTTTCGACCCGCTGCTCGTCGGCCTGCTCGTGCTTCTGGCGCTCGGGGTCGGGCTTCTGCTCTGGCTGCGCCGCGACGGGTCGGCCGAGCTGAAGGACACCCTGCGCACGCGCGAGGCAGAACTGCGCGAGGCACTTGGCGCCGCCACGCGCAACGAGGCCCTCGCCACAGAACGCAAGCACGAGATCGACCGGTTGAACGGCGATCTGTCGAAGCTGCGGGCGAAGCTCGACACCGACGCCACCCGCGCCGAAGAGGCCGCAGGACGCATCTCGCGCCTCTCGACGCAACTCGAAGCGGCGCAGACCGGGGCCGAGGACAGCGCCCGGCGCCATGCCCAGGCACTGGACGAATTGCGCGCGCAAAACACCGAGCTGCGCGCGAAGCTCGACACCGCGATGCAGGACAAGCAGGACCTCACTGGTCAGGTGAACCGGCTCGAGGCCGATCTGCGCGCGCAAAAGGCCGCGTCTGCCGACAAGATCGAGACGCTGAGCAAGATCCGCGCCGATATGGAGGCGAAATTCGGTGATCTGGCGCGCGAGGCCCTGAAGGTGCAGGGTGAGGCGTTCTCGAAATCCAGCATCGAGCGGCTGACCGCCACGCTGACGCCGCTGAAGGAACATGTCGCCCATTTCGAGCGCGAGTTGAAGGATGTGCACAAGGCGACTGTCGATGACCGCGCCGCGCTCAAGGCCGAGATCCAGCAACTCAGCAAACGGTCCGAGGATATCTCGAAGGAAGCGGTCGCGCTGACCCGGGCGCTGCGCTCGGACCAGCAGCGGCAGGGGGCCTGGGGCGAGATGATCCTCGAGGGCATCCTCGAACGCTCGGGCCTGCGCGCGGGCGAGGAATACGAGACGCAGGCCCACCGCACTGGCGATGATGGCGAGCGCCTGCGCCCGGATGTCGTGGTGCACATCCCCGGCGGCAAGTCGCTGGTCATCGACAGCAAGGTCTCGCTCGTCGCCTATACCGATGCCGTCAATGCCGAGGATGACGTCGCGGCCAGCGCCGCCCGCAAGCGCCATGTCACCTCGCTTCGCAAGCATATCACCGATCTGGCCGCGAAGTCCTACCAAAGCGTCGAAGCCTCGACGGTCGATTACGTCATCCTCTTCGTGCCCATCGAGGGCGCGCTGTCCGAGGCGCTGCGCGAGGATGGCACGCTGACCGAATTCGCGCTGGAGCGGCATATCACCATCGCCACGCCGACCACGCTGATGATGGCGCTGCGCACGGTGCGCCATGTCTGGGCGGTCGAGCGGCGCAACCAGAATGCCGAGGAAATCGCCCGCCGCGCAGGGCTTCTTTATGACAAGGTAGCGGGGTTCGTCGCCAGCATGGAGCAGGTCGGCAACCGTCTGCGGCAGGCCAGCACCTCCTACGAGACCGCCTTTGGCCAGCTTTCGCGTGGCAACGGCAACCTGCTTTCGCAGGTCGAGAAGCTCAAGACGCTGGGGGCGCGCACGAACAAGACCTTGCCAGTCGATTTCGACGATGACGAAGGGTTCGGCCAGCAGGCCCTTGCAGCCCCCGAGGACGACGATGACAGCCCGTCGGGCTGAACCCTACCCTTCCGCCGCCAGCATCTCCGCCACCCACAGGGGCACGATTTCGGTTGCCGGGCCCAAGCGGGTGTCGTCGAACAGCGCCGAGCCCTCGGAGGGTTCGAGGTTCAGCTCCAGTTTCCGCGCGCCATTGATATGGGCCTCGCGCACGAAGCCCGCCGCCGGATAGACCGACCCCGAGGTGCCGATGGCGACGAACAACTCCGCCTCGGCCAGCGCCGCGCCGATCGCGTCCATGTGATAGGGAATTTCGCCGAACCAGACGATATCGGGCCGCGTCGCCGGGTGCTCGCAGGCCGGGCAGGGATCGGACGGGTCCATAACGGCAGGCGCGTCCCAGCGATGCCCGCAATGTGCACACTGCGCGCGCATCACCTGCCCGTGCATGTGGATCACCTCGCGCGCGCCCGCGCGCTCCAGCAGATCGTCGATGTTCTGCGTGACCAGCGTCACCCGGTCGCCCAACCGCTGCTGCAACGCCGCGAGGGCGTGATGCGCGGCATTCGGCCGCGCGGCGAGGCAGTTGGCGCGGCGGGCGTTGTAAAACTCGTGCACCAGTGCCGGGTTGCGGGCAAAGCCCTCTGGGGTCGCGACTTCCTCGAGGTCGTATTTCTGCCAGATCCCGCCCGCATCGCGAAAGGTGCCCAGCCCACTTTCGGCCGAGAGCCCCGCCCCGGAGAGCACCACCACCCGCGTCATCGGGCATTCAGGTGATCATGGATCACCTGCGCCAACGCGGCCGAGATGCCGTCCACCGCCTGCAGGTCCGCCATCCCCGCCCGCGCCACGGCCTTGGCCGAGCCGAAATGCGCCAGCAGCGCGCGCTTGCGCCCCGGCCCCACGCCGGGGATGTCATCGAGCGGCGAGGCGCTGACAGATTTGGCGCGTTTCGCCCGGTGTGTGCCGATGGCGAAGCGATGCGCCTCGTCGCGCAGCCGTTGAACGAAATAGAGCACCGGGTCATTGTGCCGCAGTGCGAAGGGGCGGGGGCCGGGGCGGTGGAATTCTTCCTTGCCCGCATCGCGGTCGATGCCCTTGGCGACGCCGACAACGGGGATATCCTCGACGCCCAGATCGGCCATGATTCCGGCCACTGCGGAGACTTGCCCCGCGCCGCCGTCGATCAGCAAAAGGTCGGGCCAGGCCTCGCCCTCGCGGTCGGGGTCTTCCTTCAGCAGGCGTTCGAAGCGGCGGGTCAGCACTTCCTTCATCATGCCGAAATCATCGCCGGGGCTCAGGCTGTCGCCCCGGATGTTGAACTTGCGATACTGGCTTTTCACGAACCCCTCGCGCCCGGCCACGATCATCGCGCCCACGGCGTCGGTGCCCTGTATGTGGCTGTTGTCGAATACCTCGACCCGGGTGGGCGGGGCGTCGAGCGCGAACGCCTCGGCCAATCCCTCCAGCAGCCGTGACTGCGCCGCTGAGGAGGCCATGCGCATCGCCAGCGCCTCGCGCGCGTTGCGAGCCGCGTTCTCGACCAACTCGGCCTTCTCGCCGCGCCGGGGGCAGGCGATCTCGACCTTGCGCCCGGCGCGCTCGGTCAGAAGCGCGCGCATCAGGTCGCCATCCTCGATCTCGTGCGAGGTGAGCACCAGACGCGGCGGCTCCTTCCCATCATAGAATTGCGCCATGAACGCCTCGAGGATCTCGGGCTCCTCGGCCCCTGCGCCAGTGGCGGGGGAGAAGTCGCGGTTGCCCCAGCTTTGCCCGGCGCGGATGAAGAAGACCTGCACACAGGCCTGCCCCTTTTCCAGATGCAGCGCGATGATGTCGGCCTCGGTCACGCTGCGCGGGTTGATCCCCTGGCTTTGCTGCACATTGGTCAGCGCGCGGATACGGTCGCGCAGGGCGGCGGCGCGCTCGAATTCCATCGCCTCGGCCGCGCTCGCCATGTCCTCGGCAAGCTGCGCCTGGATCTTCGTGCTCTTGCCCGACAGGAAACGCTCGGCATCGGCGACCAGCCCGGCGTAATCGGATTCCGAGATGTAGCCCACACAGGGCGCGCTGCACCGCTTGATCTGATAGAGCAGACATGGGCGCGAGCGGGAATTGAACACCGAATCCGTGCAGTTGCGCAGCAGGAACACGCGCTGCAACTGGTTGAGCGTGCGATTGACGGCGCCTGCACTTGCGAAGGGGCCGAAATAGCTGCCCTTCGTGCGCCGCGCGCCGCGATGCTTGCGCAGTTGCGGAAAGGGGTGGTCGCCCGGTAGCAGGATGTAAGGGAAGCTCTTGTCGTCGCGCAGCAGCACATTGTAGCGCGGCTTGAGCTGTTTGATGAGGTTCTGCTCGAGCAGAAGCGCCTCGGTCTCGGTGCGCGTGGTCAGGAACATCATCGACGCGGTCTCGGAGATCATCCGGGCGATCCGCGCCGAATGACCTGCGGGGCGCGCATAACTCGCCACCCGCGCGCGCAGGTTCCGCGCCTTGCCGACATAGAGCACTTCGGATTTTTCGTTCAGCATCCGGTAGACGCCGGGCGAGCTGTCGAGCTGGCGCAGATAGTCCTGAATGCAGGCATGCCCGCGCAGTTCGGCGGTATCGGTCACAGGCTGGTCGGTATCGGGCGGCATGTCTCAGGATGTGCGTGATTCTTGGGCCTGCTGCAATGCCCGAGCCACATCTGCAAGCGGAATCCTGTCCCCGAAATCTGTGGATAAGGGTGTGGAGAGATGCGAACGCGGGCGAATTTTTCCTTGCATCAAAGCAATGTCTATTGTTTGCTTAAATATTAGGCGATAGCTTAACATATTGTAATTGTTATGATATTTTTATCTCTGTGACAAGCGTATGAAAAGTATGAACAAATCATCTCGATTCCGTGACAGGGCTGTGAAGGGTGTACAACTTGCGATAGTGACTCATCATTTTGCACCCATCCCGCCCATCACATCCGGTGTCTGCCATGCCAGATGCTGCCCGCCATCGACGCAGATCAGTTGCCCCGTCACCGCTGGCGCATCCACGAAAAACCCGAGCGCCGCCGTGATGTCCGACAGGTTTGCGCCCCGCCCCAGAACAGTGCAGGCGCGGCTTTGCGCATACTCCTCGGCGCGCTGCTCCGCCGCCTGCAGGGTTGGGCCGGGACCGATGGCATTGACCCGCACGCGCGGGCCAAGCTCTTGCGCGGCCATCTGCGTGAAGGCCCAGAGGCCCATTTTCGCGATCGAATAAGTCATGTTCTGCGGTGTCAGCTTGCGGACCTTCTGGTCGAGCATGTTGACCACCAGCGCCTGCGCCATCGGCTCGCCGGATGCATCATGCATGGGCGGCGGACACTGCGCGGCGAATTCCTGTGTCAGCACGAAGGGCGCGCGCAGGTTCGACATCATGTGCCGATCCCAGCTTTCGCGCGTGGCCGTGACGATGCTGTCCTGCTCAAAGATCGAGGCGTTGTTGACCAGCACGCTCAGCGGGCCACCCAGCCCGTCGGCGGCGTCTGCGACCAACGGGGCCAGCGCCGCCTCGTCCAGAAGATCGGCCTGCAGGCAAACGGCCTTGCGTCCCATCGCGGTGATCTGCTCGGCCAGCGCCTCGGCGGCGGTGCATGACGCGGCATAATGGATTGCGACATCATGCCAGCGCTCGGCCAGATAGAGCGCCATCGCCCGGCCCAGCCGCTTCGCTGCCCCCGTCACCAATGCCCGTTTCATTCCTAGCCCCCGATAGCGATCAGAGCCCAGATGTAGCCCGAATACCCCAGCAGCAAGACCAGCCCCGCGAGCCGCCCCACGGCGCGTTCGGCCCACAGGAACGGGGCCAGCACAAGCGCTGCGGCCAGCATAACCCAGAAGTCGAGCGCCAGCACCTGCGGCGGAATGTCAATGCGGCCGAACAACCCGGCAACCCCGAGTATGAACAGCAGGTTGAAGATGTTCGAGCCAAGGATGTTGCCCAGCGCTACCCCGCCCTCGCGCCGGATCGCGGCCATCAGCGTGGTGGCAAGCTCGGGCAGCGAGGTGCCGATTGCGACGATGGTCAGACCGATCATCACATCCGACACGCCAAGCTCGGAGGCAATCTCGGTCGCGCCATTGACCAGCAGATTGGCCCCCAGCGGTAGCCCCGCAATGCCCAGCATCAGCAGCAGCGCAAGCTTCGGCACTGACATGCTACCGTCTTCCGGGAGGCCCGACACATTCCGCGCCTGCCGCGCCTTGCGCACTGATTCGACCATGAACAGCGCAAAGGCAGCCAGCAAGACCAGCGCCTGCCAGCGGTCGATCGCCCCGGTCAGCGCCAACAGCCCGAACAGCGCCGTCGCCGCCAGCATGATCAGGTAATCATGCAGATAGGCGCGCCCGGTCATCATCGGCGCGATCAGCGCCGGCAGGCCGATGACCAGCAGGATATTGGCGATGTTCGAGCCCACGACATTGCCCAGCGCCAGCCCATCGGCGTCTGCAAGCACCGCCTTGACCGAGACCAGAAGCTCGGGCGCCGAGGTGCCGAAGGCGACCACCGTCAGGCCCACGATCAGCGCCGGGATGCCCAGTCGCAGCGCCAATCCGCCTGCGCCGCGCACCAGCAGGTCACCCGCAAGCAGCAGGACGACCAACCCGCCTGCGACCAGCGCCAGATTGAAAAGCATAACCTACCGGTCCTTGCAGCGGCAGCTATCGCCGCCCAGCAGAAAGCGGCCACACTCACTGCATTTTCGGGGCCGGGGAAGTTTCGCACCGCGCAGCCGGTCGAGCGGGGTCTTGTGACCGGGGTTGAGCCATTTCTGGATCGCCCCCATCACGATCATGAACACAAGAAAGGCCGCGACGATCTTGATGATCATGGCGCTACAGCCCGAAACGCGCGTACTGCGCGCGCTCCTCGACAATTGCCAGCGCGTCATTGGCAAGCCCCAGCCCCAGCCGCGACAGCAACGGTCGGCGGATGCCATAGGGTCGCAGCCGCAGCTTGTCGCCATAGCGTTCCTTCAGCGTGGGCACCATCTGGCCGACAGTATCGGCCAGGCCAAGCTCGACCGCGCGTTTGCCGACCCAGAATTCGCCTGTAAACAGATCCTCATCCGCCAGCTTCGCGCCGCGCCGGTCCTTGACCTGCGCGATGAAATTCGCGTGGACCTGGTCCTGCAGCGCTCGCAGTCGCGCCACGTCGTCGGGGTTTTCGGGACGGAAGGGGTCGAGCTGCGATTTCGACGCGCCGGACGTATAGACCCGCCGCTCGATCCCGTAGCGGCCGATGAACTCGTGCAGCCCGAACCCTGCCGAGATCACGCCGATGGACCCGACGATCGAATTGGCATCCACTGTGATGTCGTCCCCCGCCGTCGCCAGCCAGTAGCCGCCCGAGGCCGCGACATCCTCGACAAAGGCATGGACGGGGATCTCGCGCTCATCGGCCAGCCGCCGGATGCGCGCGGCGACAAGCGCGCTCTGCACCGGACTGCCACCGGGTGAGTTGATGACCAGCGCCACCGCCGCGGGCTTGCCACGACGAAAGGCGGCCTCGATCAACGGTGCGAGCGTGGCGTCGTTCAGTCGCCCGGGCGAGGCGCTGGCCGCGATCATGCCCTGCAGGCGGATGACGGGCACCAATGGCCCGCGCTTGGGGATGGGAAGTGCGTCGAACATGGCGCGTCATGTAAGCCGCGGGCCAGCCGGGAACAAGAGAGCCGCGACAGAATGCTTGCCGCCCGCCGCGCGCGGCCGCAGAATGACACGGTAATCGCGCGAGGCCCGATGCTGGACCGTCTGGAAATGTTCATCGCCCTGGCCGAGGCGCGCCACTTCGGCCGCGCGGCCGAACGGTTGGGGATCACTCAGCCGTCGCTGTCCGCAGGGCTGAAACAACTCGAGGGCGAATTGGGTGTGCAACTCGTGTTTCGCGGCGGGCGGTTCGAGGGTCTGACGCCCGAAGGCGCCCGGGTGCTCGACTGGGCGGCGCGGATTGTCGGCGACGCCCGCACCCTGCGCGAGGAGATGCGCGCCGCGCGCCACGGGCTGTCGGGCAATCTTCGGCTTGGGGTAGTGCCCACGGCGCTGCCGATGATCGCGGGCCTGACCGGCCCCTATCTGCGCGCGCATCCCAAAGTGCATGTCGAGATCCTGTCGCGCGCCTCGACCGAGATCCTGCACCAGATCGACAAGCTGCAACTTGATGCCGGGGTCAGCTATCTGGACAATGAACCGCTGGGCCGGGGGGTGACGGTGCCGCTTTATACCGAACGCTACCTGTTGCTGACCCGGCGCGGCGAAGCGCTGGCGCGGCGCGAAGCGCTGGACTGGACGGATCTGGCCGGGCTGCCACTATGCCTGCTGACCGCCGACATGCAGAATCGCCGGATCATCAACGCCGCCCTGACAGAGGCCGGGGTCGAGGCGGCGCCACAGCTCGAGTCGAACTCGGTCCTGACGCTGGTTGCGCATGTGCAGGCCGGCCCTTGGGTCAGCGTGGTCAACGCCCACACCGCCGCGCTGTTCGAACGCACGCCGGGCCTGTGCGCCGTGCCGATCCGGGGCGAGGGCGGGGCGAAGCAGGTCGGCCTGATCGCGCCATGGCGCGAGCCGCACACCCCGGTTCTGGCGGCGTTGCTGGCCGAGGCGCGGCGCTTCGGGCGCGGTTGACGCGCGCAGCACCGCTGTCAATGCAAAGACCCGGCACAACGGCCGGGTCAGTGCATGAATATCGGATGTTCTGCCGCCTCAGTGCAACCGTTCGCGCGCGGTGGCGATGGCCTTGTCGATCAGCGCATCGCTGCGTTCTGCATCCATCTTCTTTGCCATCAGATCGCCCGCTGCCGCTACTGCGACATTGACCGCCGCGTTGCGTACCTCGCGGATCGCGTTCGCCTCGGCCGAGGCGATCTGGTCTTCCGCGGCCTTCAGACGGCGGGCGATCGAAGCTTCGATGTCTGCCCGCGCCTGTTCGGCGGCAATCTGTGCATCGCCGCGCGCCTTCTCGACGATGCGCGCGGCATCTTCCTCGACCTCGGATTTGCGCCGCTCGAAAGAGGCGTGCAGTTCGAGGGCCTCTTCGCGCAGGCGGCGGGCCTCGTCCAGTTCCGCCTGGAT
>PXES01000093.1 GCA_003564655.1 Paracoccaceae bacterium | reverse complement strand
TGCTGGAATCGCATTTTGGCACGACGCTTCTGTATATCGCAGCCGGAATACCCGTGACGATCTGGCTCTTGAAGGTCAGCTTCGACGCCGTGCCCCGCAGTCTGGACGATGCGGCCGCCATGGATGGGCTGTCGCGCGTCGAATCCTTTGCGCTGATTACCCTGCCGCTGGCGCTGCCGGGGCTGATTTCGGCCTTCATCCTGAACCTGATCCTGAACTGGTCGCAATTCCTGATCCCGTTCATCATGCTCAGCGCCGATGACAAATGGCCGATCTCGGTGGCGATCTTCCGCTTCGCGGGCTCCACCAGCGCGGCGACCACGCAATTGCTGGCCGCCGCCTGCCTGCTGGCAATCGTGCCTGCGCTGGTGATCTTCGTGGTGTTGCAGCGCTATATTCTGGCCGCGCTGACGGCGGGTGCGGTGAAAGAATAGCGCCGCGCAATAGAAGGGACATCAAGACATGACCGTACCGAGCCCCCCGGCACCCGACGCCGGTTATGCGACAATCGAGCTGCGCGATTTGCAGATCACCACCGCCATCGGCAGCTACGGGCCGGACGATGTGGTGCCCGACGCGCATCTGCTGGATCTGACGCTGGAAATCGCCCCCGAGCTTGTGATGATCGACGCCGACGCCATGTCGCGCGTCTTCGATTACGACCCGCTGATCGCCCGGATCGACCACCTCGCGCAGGAACGCCCCTATGCGACGCAGGAATACCTGATGAGCCGGATCATCGCGGCCTGCGCGGCCTACCCGCAGATCCGGGCGCTGGAGATCGGCCTGCGCAAGCGGCCGGTGCTGGCGGGAACGGGCAGTCTGGGCGTGCGGCTGCGGCTGGAAAGCGCGGCGCTGGCGCAGCACCGGGCCGGGGGCGCGACGGGGTGATCTCCGCGCCTTATGGCGCGCACCAGATCCCGGCCCAGCCCTCGATCCGCGAAAAACGCGCGCGGCGGTGCTGCGGGCCAAGGTGAACGATATCCATCGCCTGCAAGCGCAGCTCCAGCACGGTGAAAACGCTCGGGTCGGGGGTCTTGCGATAGGCCAGCGCATCCGGGATCGGCTGCCCCGGTGCGGGGGTGCAGCCATAGGACAGGCGCGCTTCCTCGGGCAGTTTCGCCCACAGGTTGGCCACCGCGTCACCGCTGTGGACCGTGACATGTGTCGCCAACCGCATCTGCAAATGCGCGCCGCTGTCCCAGACGTGCAGCGCGGCAAGGGGGCGTGTGCGCAATTCGGTCATCTTCGCGGACTGCGCATCGGTATAGACCCGCAGGGTGGCGCTGGCGCGGTCGGCCGCGCGCAGCACGACGGTCCGGGCCTGCGGCGAGCCGTCTGGTGCCACCGTCGCCAAGGTTGGATGCCGCGCTGCCGCCCGGCGGTCGTGCACACCGCGAATGAGGCGGGTCCAGACCTCGGCATGGAGGCCCTCCAGCGTGGTGGCCCATGGGTGCGGGTCGGCGGACATGGAATTCTCCGACATGGGATCGAGATGCGGCGATCTGTTGCACGCACCGCAGAAGTCAATTGAAGCGCGCGGCGCCCGCTATACCTCTCACTGCTGTCCGCAACCAGCATAGTCGCGTTTGATGTCCGACGAGACCACACCCCATACCGGCCGTGGACAGCGCCTGCTGTCAGACCCGCACGTTGCCGGGGTGGCCGCGCTGATCCGTGCCGCCGCGCGCCCGCCGCGCGGCGCGGGGCGGATCGCGCTGGCGCTGGCCATCGGCGCGCTGACGCATCTGGCCTTCGCGGCCGGGGTGCTGGCGATGATCCTCGCGATGTTCTTCGGCATGAGCGAGAGTTTTGGCCGCGTGCCCGCGCCATGGAACTGGCTGGTCAATGCAATGCTGATCCTGCAATTTCCGCTCGCGCATTCCGTTCTGCTGACCCCGCGCGGGGGGCGCCTGCTGGCTCGCCTGATCCCCGGCCCGCACGGGAAAACTCTGGCGACCACCACCTATGCGCTGATCGCCTCGGTGCAGTTGCTGGCGCTGTTCGCGCTGTGGACGCCCTCGGGGATCGTCTGGTGGCGGGCCGAGGGGGCAGTCTTCTGGGCCATTTGCACGGCCTATGCCGCGTCCTGGCTGCTGCTGATCAAGGCCAGCTTCGACGCGGGCGCCGAGGTGCAATCCGGCGCGCTGGGCTGGATGTCGCTGATGGGCCGGATCGCCCCGCGGTTTCCCGACATGCCGACGCAGGGCCTCTTCCGCGTTATCCGGCAACCGATCTATGTGGCCTTTGCGCTGACGCTCTGGACGGTGTCGGTCTGGACCCCGGATCAATTGATGCTTGCGGTGTCATTCACCGCGTATTGCCTGCTGGCCCCGCGGCTGAAGGAACGCCGCTTTGCCGCCCGCTATGGCGACCGCTTCGCGCGCTACCGGGCCGAAGTGCCCTATGTTGTTCCGCGCCTGACCCGGAGAGACCCCGATGCGCAATGACCTGACCATCTATGACGACGTGGCCGGCCGCTGGTGGTCCGATGACATCCGCTGGGTGCGGACGCTCAAGAACATGGTGCCGGGGCGGTTGTCCTGGATGGATCGGCAGATCGACTGGGCCGGCAAGGACGTGCTGGACCTTGGCTGCGCGGGCGGCTTCATGGCCGAAGCGCTCGAGGACCGTGGCGCGCGGGTCACTGGCATCGACCCCGCCGCACAGGCCATTGCCGCCGCCCGCGCCCATGCCGAACGCTTCGACCGCGATATCCGCTACGATGTCGGCGTGGGCGAGGAATTGCCCTACGCCGACGGGGCCTTTGACGCGGTGGTCTGCGTCGATGTACTGGAGCATGTGGCCGACCTGCAGCGCGTGCTGACCGAGACGGCGCGGGTGCTGCGCCCGGGCGGGCAGTTCCTGTTCGACACCATCAACCGCAACTGGCTGGCCCGCCTTGCGACCATCACCGTGGCCGAGGATATCCTGCGCGTGCTGCCCAAGGGCACGCATGACCCGGCGCTGTTCATCACCCCGCTGGAGCTGCACGACGGGCTGGCGCGTGCCGGGCTGGAGGCGGGGCGGTTTACCGGGTTGGGGCCGCGCGGGATCAACCGTCGTGGAGATCTGACCTTCGGACGACTGCCGATGACCTGGATCCTTTATATGGGCACGGCGCGCAAGCCCGGATGCCAGGAATAGGCCGGGTGGCGTTTCCGACCGTACCGCGACAGCGGCGTGCCCGGCGCAGTTGCGGTACGGTCGGAAGCTTCGCGGCGCGTGGATTGCCCATCTTGCCGCCCGTGAATCCGCCCTGTGGACATGGGATCACCGATAAACCCTCGCACGCGCCTGTGTCGCTATCGTCGCAGCGTGGCTGAAGGTCATTATGGCACGGGAACACCGCCGTGCGGTTCCATGTCAGTCGATCGGCCAGGTGGTTTCGCCCGTCACGGATCTTGCGGCGCTGGCCAGCCAGTCATGGACCAACCGCGCGCGAGGGGATGTCTGGTTGCGCAAGGTGACGTGAAACGCCTCTTGCGGGACGACCTCTTCGGGCAGCAGCGCGACAAGCTGGCCCTTGTCGAGAAGCGGCCGCGTCAGCGCCACCCAGCCCAGCACCGCGCCCATGTCATCGCGCGCGGCTTGCAGGGCGATCAGGTAGTTGTTGACGCGGTGGCCCTGCCGGATCGGCCCATGATATCCCAGCGCCCTGAGCCAGCCCTGCCAGTCGGTCCAGCCGCTCACCGGGGTATCAAAATGGATCAACGGGATGGCGGCCAGATCCGCCAGCCCGCCGATCCGGTGGGCACGGGCAAAGTCGGGGCTGCCCAGCGCCATCAGCCGGTCGCGAAACAGCATCCGCGACGCGGTGCCGTCGCGCGGTGCGACGCCATAATGGATGCTCAGATCGCATTGCGCGGGCGCCGCGTCCGTGTCGCTGACGATCTGCGCGACCGACACATCACCATGGGTTTTCCAGAACTCGGCCAGACGCGGCGTCAACCAGAGCGAGCTGACTGCGGTCGTCACCCCGATCGTGACCGAGGCCGTGCTTGCACGGCGGCGCAACTGCGCTGTCGCGTCAGCCATATGCTCGAACCCGCGTTGCAGCGCGACCAGCAGATAGGCGCCGGTTTCGGTCAGGGTGACGCCGCGGTGATGGCGCTGGAACAGGCGGCATTCGAGTTCCCCCTCAAGCGCCTTGACCTGATGGCTGATCGCGCCGGGGGTGACATTCAATTCCTGCGCGGCCTGCGTGAAGCTGACATGGCGCGCGGCGGCCTCGAAGGCTACCAGCGCGCTCATCGGGGGCAGGTCATAAGGGCGTTTGGGCAAGTTGGCGTCAGTTCAGTTAGGGATTTGTGTGCCAATTTAACTGAATTTGGACTTCTGGCATTACCTGAATTCAGCCAAGGTGAGATTTTCCGTCCTTGCCAGAAGCCACCCGCGCGCTCAGGCTGGGTCGAGCCCCCTCCCCCTCGCGCCCGGAGCCCCGCCATGATGCACGACATTGCCGAGACTGCCGCGACCCAACCGGCCCAAAGCCCCCCGCGCCGTGCCCGAAAGGGCCGCGCGGGGATGACGCGCAGCGCCGAGCCGGGGCAGAACCTGCATCTGCGCACGCCCTACATCACCCGGCGCATCCCAACCTATGACCTGCTGAGCGACGCGGCCCTTTCGCGGATCGAAGCCACGGCCGAGCGGATCCTCGCCGAGATCGGGATCGAACTGCGCGAGGATGCCGAGGCGATGGCGCTCTACCGCCGCGCGGGGGCGGAGGTGCAGCCTCTCTCGGGCGCAAGCTGGCGCATCCGGTTTGAACCGGGGATGCTGCGCGAGGTGTTGCGCAGTGCGCCCGCGCGTTTCACCCAACACGCGCGCAACCCCGCCAATTCGGTCGAGATCGGCGGCGATGCGATGGTCTTTGCCCCCGCCTATGGCTCGCCTTTCGTGATGGATCTGGACCGGGGGCGGCGCTATGGCACGATCGCGGATTTCGAGAACCTGATCCGGCTGGCGCAATCCTCGCCCTGGCTGCATCATTCGGGCGGCACCATCTGCGAGCCGACCGACCTGCCCGTGAGCAAGCGCCATCTCGACATGGTCCACGCGCATATGCGGCTGTCCGACCGGCCCTTCCTCGGCTCGATCACTGCGCCCGAACGCGCCGCCGACAGTATCGAGATGTGCCGCATCCTCTTCGGGCCCGATTTCGTGGAGCGCAACTGTATCATCATGGGCAATTTCAACACCACCTCGCCCTTGGTGCTGGACGGGGTGACAACGGCAGGCATCCGCACCTATGCCGAGGCCGGGCAGGGGTCGATCCACCTGCCCTTCCTGCTGGGCGGCGCGGTGTCGCCCCTGACCATGGCGGGCGCGGTGGCGCAATGTCTGGCCGAATCCATGGCCTCCTGCGCGCTGGCGCAACTGGTGCGCCCGGGCGCGCCGGTGGTGCTTGGGTCCTTCCTGTCGTCGATGTCGCTGCGCTCTGGCTCGCCCACCTTCGGCACGCCGGAACCCGCGCTGGGCTCGCTGGTCATGGGGCAACTGGCGCGGCGGCTGAACCTGCCGCTGCGCTGCGCGGGAAATTTCAGCACGTCGAAGGCGCCCGACGGGCAGGCGATGCAGCAGGCCATGATGTCGATGATGTCGGCGGTGCAGGGGGGTGCCAACTACATCCTGCACGCGGCGGGGTTTGTTGATGGGCTGCTGTCGATGTCCTACGAGAAGATGGTGATGGACATGGACATGTGCGGCGCGCTGCATGCATATCTGGCGGGGCTGGAGGTGACCGAGGACACGCTGGCCTTTGACGCGCTGGCGCAGAATGGGCCGGGCGCGCATCTCTTCGGCACCGACCACACGCTGAGGCATTATGAGACCGCTTATTGGGACAGCGGATTCAACGACGATCGCACCTATGAAACCTGGGAGGAGTCGGGCAGTGTGGACGCGGCCCAGCGCGCGAATGCGCGCTGGAAGGATGTGCTCGCGCGGTTCGAGCCGCCGCCCATGGATGCAGGCGTGGCCGAGGCGCTGGGCGATTTCGTGGCGCGCCGCAAGGCCGAGATGCCGGATGCGTGGTATTGAGGGGGCACCATGTCGAACGATCCGCTGCTACAGCCCTATCAGTTGAAGCCCCTGACTCTGCGCAACCGGATCATGACCACCGCGCATGAGCCCGCCTACCCCGAGGACGGCATGCCCAAGGCGCGCTATGTCGCCTATCATGCCGAACGCGCCAAGGCTGGTGTGGCGCTGGCCATGACCGCCGGGTCGGCCTCGGTCTCGCGCGACAGTCCGCCCGCGTTCAACAACGTGCTGGCCTGGAAGGACGAGGTCGTCCCCCACATCCGCGCGCTGACCGACGCCTGCCATTACCACGGCTGCGCGGTGATGATCCAGCTGTCGCATCTGGGCCGTCGCACGGGGTGGAACAAGGGCGACTGGCTGCCCTCGCTCTCATCCAGCAAGCACCGCGAACCCGCGCACCGGGCCTTCCCGAAGCTGGCCGAGGATTGGGACATCGCGCGCATCATCACCGACTTTGCCGACGCCGCCGAGCGGATGCAGGCGGGCGGCATGGACGGGGTGGAATTGCAGGTCTATGGCCATCTGCTCGATCAGTTCTGGTCCCCGCTGACCAATGATCTGGACGGCCCCTATGGCGGTCAGAGCCTGGATACCCGGATGCAACTGCTCATGGACACGCTGCGCGCCATCCGCGCGCGGGTGGGCGACGGGTTCATCCTGGGCGTGCGCTACACGGCCGATGAGGCTGCGCAGGGCGGGATTGACGCCGCCGAAGGGCTGGAGATCTCGAAGCGCCTTGCCGCCTGCGGGATGGTCGATTTCCTTAACGTCATCCGTGGGCGCATCCATACCGACCCGGCGATGACCGATGTGATCCCGGTGCAGGGGATGAAAAGCGCCCCGCATCTGGATTTCGCGGGCGCGGTGCGCGCGGCCACCGGCATGCCCCCCTTCCACGCCGCGCGCATCCCCGATGTGGCCACCGCGCGCCATGCAGTCGCCTCGGGGCTTCTGGACATGGTCGGCATGACTCGCGCGCACATGGCCGACCCGCATATCGTGCAGAAGATCGTCGAGGGCCGCGAGGATGACATCCGCCCCTGCGTCGGCGCGACATATTGCCTGGACCGCATCTATCAGGCGGGCGAGGCGCTCTGCATCCACAACGCCGCCACCGGGCGCGAACTGACCCTGCCGCATGTGAGCGCGCCTGCGGAGGAGCGCAAGAAAGTGGTGGTGGTCGGCGCCGGCCCCGGCGGGCTGGAGGCCGCCCGCGTCGCCGCCGAACGCGGGCACCATGTGACTGTGTTCGAGGCCCAGCCCGACCCCGGCGGGCAGGTGCGCCTGACCGCGCAAAACCCCCGACGGCGCGAGATGATCGGCATCATCGACTGGCGCATGGCCCAATGCGCCGCCCGCGATGTGGCTTTCCATTTCAACACCTTCGTCGAGGCCGGGGACGTCACCGCGCTGGAGCCGGATGTGGTGATCATCGCCACCGGCGGGCTGCCCAACACGGAACTCTTTGAACGCGGCACCGAGATCCCCCATGTCGTCAGCGCCTGGGACATGATCGCGGGCGATGTGAAACCCGCCGGTCACGTGCTGATCTATGATGAAGCAGGCGACCATCCGGGCCTGATGGCCGCCGAGGTGGCGGCGAACGCGGGCGCGCAGGTCGAGGTGATGACCCCCGACCGCAGCTTCGCGCCCGAGATCATGGGGATGAACCTCGTCCCCTACATGCGCGCGCTGCAGGATAAGGACGTCACCTTCACCGTCACCCGCCGCCTGCTGGATGTCGCCCGCGACGGCAACCGGCTGCGCGCCACCATCGGCACCGATTACAGCGACCACAAGCGCGAACAGACCTACGATCAGGTCGTGGTGAATTATGGCACGATACCGCTGGATGACCTCTATTTCGACCTCAAGCCCCTGTCGCTGAACGGCGGCGCAGTGGATCATGAGGCGCTGATTGCTGGCCGCCCGCAGGACGTGACCCGCAACTCCGAAGGTCGATTCCGCCTCTATCGCATTGGCGATGCCGTCAGCGCGCGAAACACCCACGCGGCCATCCATGACGCGCTGCGGCTGATGAAGGATATCTGACCGCCGGGGCCGCGATGGTTCGCCTTGGGTGGTCGGGATATCGAGATCGATCCGGTAACATCGCTGGCGTGTCGGAGTGCGATCCCGGCGCCATCAGCGTTCAGCGAGTCGTCCCGGCAACCCGCAGGCCCGCGCGCGGACCTGATCAAAGAACGGTTGACCCGGGGGAGGCATTGGGCGACTTTTGTGGTCAAGAGCCCGCGACTTGGGCAATGCCGGTGCAGGCAACCGGCCCCCAATACCACGTGTCGAGTCACCAATAGAAAACCGCCGAGCCGGAATATGCTGAATGTCGTCCTGTGTGCTGACAAGAAAGTCCTGCTTGGGCTTGCGGCAACTGTTAGGTCGGCACTGGAATCCTCATCAGAACCCATGAATGTGTGGGTCATCGAAAACGGGATATCGCGACGCAACCAGCAATTCTTGCACGAGTCCTGGGACCACCCCATGCTTGGTGACGTTACCTTTCGCCCACTCGATTCCCAGAAGGTACGAGGATTCAGGTCAACGCGTTATCTCAAGAGCAAGTTCGCCTACGCCCGCTACTTTATTCCCGAAATGTTTCCCGAGCTATCACGCTGCATATATCTGGACACGGATCTGTTGGTGTTCAAGGACCTGGCAGGAAGCGATGAAATTGATCTCGACGAAAAGCCGCTCGCTGCAGTCGCTGACATCTCTTCTCGCCTGAACCGTAGTGCAGATACAACGAGACGCCTGGGCCTGAAGGCCGAGACTGTATATTTCAACTCGGGTCTTCTCGTGACGGATATGGAATATTGGAGGGCGGAAGAAATCTCTCGGCGCCTCATTGAGACAAGCCACGATAATTTTGATATTCTCCACTCGCAAGATCAAGATGCACTCAATATTGTTTTCGAGGGAAAGACCAATCTTTTGGACCCCTCATGGAATACATCTCAGTACGAGAAGCCTGAAGAAATTCAGGGAAAAATAATTCATTTCATTGGTACGATAAAGCCTTGGCATGCCCGCTATGCAGAGAATTTCGAGGAGCCATATTATCGAACAGTGATGTTCGAGGCTTTCCGCGATATCCTGTCTCGCACGAAATTCGACAGGGATTTCTCGAGGAGATGGGGCGCGGCTTACCGCGCAATGGAGAGGTTCGAAAGCACTCTGCCGACGCTTGATATGCTGTTGGGCAAGTCCCGGCGCATTTTCCGATGATGGGCTCGAGCCGTGTCGTATCCCAGACATGGTTTGCCGCCTCAGTCCGATGAAGGCGGCAATATCTGCGGCTGAATTTGCTTCATTGAAAGGCGTTGCCCGTCCCGACAGCGATCCTGCGTCACCGGCCGTCGCGGTCAAAGATGCGCGCGGGGTCGGCGTCGGATGAAAGGTCAACTGATCACGGCCCGACAATGCGACAGCCCAGCGCTGCACACCTATTCTGGGGAAATGCGTATGGCGGGATGCGATCCCACACTGTAGATCAGTGCGGGTAAATCAGCGACGAATGACGTGTGCGGTGTCGCACGCGCTAGAATTAGGGTGGATCTGATGCGGCCAAGCGTGATGGTTGCGGGCGCAGTTCCGCTGGCGCTTCTTGTTGGCGCGCCAGCAATGGCGGATGAGCGTGAACTCGGTCGCGCCCTTTACGCCGAGCATTGCGCGGCCTGTCACGGCGCGGAGCTGGAGGGAGCGCCCGACTGGCAGCG
>PXES01000142.1 GCA_003564655.1 Paracoccaceae bacterium | reverse complement strand
GTGAAATGCGTCAGGCCGGGGGCGTTCTGCGCGCCCGTGGCGATGTGCAGCCGGTCGCCCACCACCTCGGCCGAGACAGTCAGCGGCGTGTGCAGCGCGCCACCGTCCAGATCATGCCAGGCCTCGAGGAAAACCAGATGCCCGCTCGGCAGGATGCGAAACAGCGTCAGCCCGTGATCGGTCCCGACCGCGACGGCAAAGGCGTGATCGCCCGCCTGCGCGATGGCGAGATCCTGGACGTGGCGGAAATGCGTGTGGCCCGTGTCGATAAGTTGCTGGACCGGGGTCAGGCCGCCATCCGCGCCCAGCGCGATCACCGACAGCGCCGAGGTCGCGCTGGCGGCAACCACCGCGTAGCTCGCACCCTGCAGGGTGACGAGTTCCATGGCGCTGGGCGCGGCAATCCCAAGGCCCTGCGCGACGCCCAGGCTTGCGACCTGCGTGACGCCGCCCCCCGCCTCCATCCGGTAGCTCGTGACCTGTGCCTCGATCCCGCCCAGCGCCAGCACATGCGGCTGCCCGCCCAGCGTGATCTCGTGCAGCGCGACAGTCGCGCTCTGCCACGGATCGGCGGGCAGCAGGGCGGTGGGGATGTCTGAAAAGAGCGTCAGCCCCTGCAGGATGCCATCGCCGGGCCCGGTATAGGCCGCCTCGAGATCCATGCGCTCGACCAGCCGGATCGGGCCGAAACTGCCATCATCGCGAAACAGGTAGCCCATCCCCGTGGTGTCGGTGGCTCCGAACAGCAGCAGCGTCTCGCCATTATACTGCGCGACGCTCAGCTCGTGCCTGGTCGCATCGCGCACGAAGGGCGGGTAGAGGCGCGACTCGCCGGGCTCGAGCGTGCCATCGGCGCGGATGCGGTGCAGCGAGATGCCGCCATAACGGCCCGAGGTAATGGCGATATAGGCGGCATCCGCGGTCCACAGGATCGCGCTGTCGCTGATCCTGTAGTCGAGCATCTCGTCCGCCGCAGTATAGACCCCGTCGAGCTGCAGCCACATGTGCCACCTTCACCCTTTACCACGCAGGCAGAGTGCTGGTGACAATTGTACGCGAATGGGCAGGAATTTGTCCGAAACGCGGCTGATCGCTAGGATTTTCTTAAACCCGGCCGGCGATGGTCGGGCCATGAACATGCGCGCCTTTTCCGCACTTCGACCCGAGTCCGCCTGCATCTCCGGCGGGGCCGGGCGCGTGGTCGCGGTGGTGGTCACGCATGACCGGCTCGAGCAGTTGCGCTGCACGGTCACGTCGCTGTTGCGCACGCCACCCGCGCAGCTTGCCGCCCTGGTGGTGGTCGATAACGGGTCCACCGACGGAACGGAAGCGTGGCTCGCGGGGCTGCGCGATCCCCGGTTGCAGGTCCTGCGCTGCGCCCAGAATCGCGGCGGCGCGGGCGGCTTCGCAGCCGGAATCGCTTATGCGCAGCAGGCTTGCGCGCCCGATTGGGTGCTGGTGATGGATGATGACGCGCGCCCCTGCCCGGGCACGCTGGCCGCGTTTCATGCGGCTGATCTGGGTGGCTGGGATGCCGTGGCTGGCGCCGTCTATCTGCCGCAGGGCGGGGTGTGCGAGATGAACCGCCCCTCGCACGACCCGTTCCGCGATTGGCGCGTCGCACTCGCCACGGCGCTGCGCGGGCGGGCGGGGTTTCATCTCGACACCCGCCACTATGGCGGGACAGCGCCTGTGCGGGTCGATGCCGCGTCCTATGTCGGGCTTTTCCTGTCGCGCCGGGCGCTGCGGCTGGCCGGTCTGCCGGACGCGTCGTTGTTTCTGTATGCCGATGACATGCTGCACACGCTGCGCCTGACCCGCGCAGGCGGGCGGATCGGGTTCTTCCCGGCGCTGCGATTCGAGCATGCCTGCGAGGGGGAGGGCGGGCGCGTGCCGCCGCTGTGGAAGCTCTATTTCCGCTATCGCAACAGCCTGATGCTGTATCGTGTCGCGGCGGGGCGGTTGTTCGGGCTGGTCTGTCTGGTGGTGCTGCCGGTCTGGACCTTGCGCGCCCTGCGGCGGCGCGGTCAGCGCGCCGCGGCATTGCGGCTGCTGGCGGGGGCCGTGATGGACGGCTTGCAGGGCCGCACCGACCGCGCGGTGGCGCGGGTCGGTCGTGGCGCGGCGGGTGGCTCGCAGGTGCCAGAGGCCTCGCATCGTCGGTCCGGGTGGACGTGATGACAGGCGCGTAATGCCGCCGATCCCGTGTGGCGCACGGCCAAAAAGCGCCCGCGAGCGGAGCCCACCCACCCGCCCATGCCCCGCTCGCGGGCGCTGGCCGGCCCGTCGGGCCGGCAACGGGCGTCTCCGCCCCCGCCCGATTTCGGGCAAGCGCTGGTGATGCCGCCGAAAACGGACGGGGGCCGTGTGCACAATCCACGGATCCGGGCGCTCCCTGACGCGAGGATCACCCCGCTTGCCAGCCCCCAAAGCCGATAATGCCATCTGTCGCGACGGTTTAACGCATGCTTAACCAATCTTCTGCCATGGTGTGCCCAAGGTGTCAGCCGTCGGGGGGCGGAACATATGTCGCATGCAATCTTGCTGGGGGCCACGATCGTCTCCACCTCGGCGTTGGTGGTGGCCGGGGTTCTCGCGATCCTCATGGGACTGCTGCGACCGCGCGGCCCGGCGGACCATGCACTGGACACGTCCGACGGCGACGCTGTCTTCCTGTTCCGCGACGATCGGCTCGTCGATTGCTCCGACCCGGCGCAGCAACTGCTCGATACGCTTGATGATGCCTCGGCACGGCCTGGCAGCAGTAGCGCCCTGCCGCAGTTGATCCGCCATCTGGCCCCGCGCTTCCCCCGGTTGTCCGAGGAATTGTCGGAACTCGGTGCCCGGGGCGAGGTCACGCTGCAGGGGGAAGGCCCCGGTGCCGGTCTGGTCCTGCAGGCGCGGCTCATCGGCGATGCCGTGCGTCTTGCGCTGTACGACACGCGTGCCGAGGGGCGCCTCGTCGCCATGGACCGGCTGAGCTATGACAGCATGTGCAGCGAGGCCGAGACCCTGCGCGGCGCGCTGCGCCATGCGCCCTCGCTGATCTGGCAGCGCGACGCAGAGGGTGCGGTGATCTGGGCCAACGCGCGCTACATCGAGGCCGTGCAGGAGGCTAGGCCCGACAGGGAGTTGACCTGGCCGCTGCCCGACCTGTTCGCGACCGCGCAGGCCGAGCCAGGCGACCGGTTGCGCCTCGACACCGCAGCGGGTCCGCGCTGGTTCGGCCACAAGATGTTCTCGCATGGCGCGCGCAGCCTGCATTACGCCACACCCATCGACCTGGCCGTGCAGACCGAGGCCGCGCGCAGCGAGACACTACAGACCCTGACGCGGACCTTTGCCTCGCTACAGATCGGCCTCGCGCTCTTCGATGCCGAGCGTCGCCTGCAGGTCTTCAACCCCGCGCTTGTCGATCTGACCGGCCTCGACCCGCTGTTCCTCGCTGCCCGGCCAAGCTTCGAGCAGGTTCTTTATGCCTTGCGCGAGGCGCGCATGCTGCCCGAGCCAAAGGATTTCAGCACCTGGCGGCGCGAGATTGTCGAAATGGACCGCGCTGCCGAAAACGGCGAGTATGCAGTGGAATGGTGCCTCGAGGGCGGGCGCACCTATCACGTTACCGGCCGCCCGCAGCCCAACGGCGCCATAGCGCTCTTCATCGAGGATATCAGCTCCGAGGCCGCGCTCAGCCGCAGCCATCGCACCGAGATCGAGACCATGCACAACATGCTCGACGGGCTGCCCGACGGGATCATCACATTCAGCCTGTCGGGGCAGACGCTGCTCGCCAATGATGCCTATAGCGACATGTGGCACACCGCGCCCTGCACCGCGCTGGTCGACAAGGGGCTGTCGCAGGCGATCGGTATGTGGGCCGCGCAATGCGGGCAGACGACCTTCTGGGCACGCCTGGCGGAGTTTGCGACCGACAGCGAGGCGCGGACACGGATGTCGGCGCGGCTTGCGCTGCGACGGGGCGGCCAGATGACCGTCACGGCGACCCGGCTGCGCGGCGGCAGTCTGATGGTTCTGTTCCGGTCGGCCGAGCAGGCGCTCAATTCACCGCACATGCCTGCGCCGAAGTCGCAGCAGAGTGCCCGGGCCGCACAGGCGGCGCTGATCTCGCGGCCCGATCCGACGGCGTTGCCGACAACGGGCGCGGTAACGCCGGGGCTGGACATGCGCACCATTGGCGATGCGGCACCTTCCGACGCAGCGGCCCGCAAGCCGCGCTCGGCCCGCCATTCCGGCTCGCGGCTGCGCGCGGGGGCCAAGGTCTAGCGGCGATAGACCTGCGGCTGAAGCGAGCGGCGAGCGTGCGTCGCGGCGCATGCCGGACGCAGGCACAGCGTGGCTCGCCTGCTCGCGCGGCTGTCGCTGCGCCGGGGCGTGGGCTTTCGGCGCGCCTTTGTCCGCAGCACGACGGTGGAGCGTGCAAAGCGGCGAGTGTCGTCGGGGAACCAGCGTTGAGGGTGTGCCCGATTGCTGGTCCCGAGCTGCGCCGGGTGGCGTTCGCATACCGAGCGCGTTTGAGCCCTTCGTTGCAGCGCGCGCGGCACAATCCTGCGGGCCTTGGAAGCGGGGCAGAGCGCGAGCGGAAGGGCGTGCCGCAGGCCAATGACGGGGGCGTTGTGCCCTTGCCTGGGCCAAGATTTGCGGATGAGGCCGGAGGGGTGCAGCCGCGATAAAGCTTGCGGCTGCTCACCCCGGATCGGGGAGGGGTTTCGCCGCCGCCGTGAATCTGGCGAAAGCGCCCTCGGGGCGTGCAAGGGAGGGTGGGTGGGCACGCTCCGAGGGCGCTTGTCAGCGGTCTGCGAGAGAGCTGTCCCGAACGCTTTTTCCGCAAGCCGTATGACGGAGCGTGTCGGGAGATGCGCCGCAGAGGCGGGATCGCGGTTCCTGTGCCGTGTGATGTGCAGCTGGGGATCGGCGGTCAATGTGACTGCCGGATTGCGGTCGCGCCCGGCAGTGAGTCGCGTGACCGCGCGGGCAGGGAGCGGCCCTCACACCACCCGAGACTCCGCGTCTGACTGGACCGGGCGGAGAGTATCATCTCGCCGCTGTCGGGCGCGATCGAGCGCGGCTGACAGGGATATCGACATGGCGCCACATTGCGCTGCTTGCGATGACCGGGTGCCGATCGCGTTGTTTTGCGTGTTCTTGCCGGATGTCGTCGCCTGCAGGCCCGTCGCCTCTTCCGCGGGGCCGCGGTTGTGCGCAACGGGACCGACTCACCTGCCAGAGGCCGCGATGGGCGCTGTCGTCCGGTCGCGCAAGCCTTACGCGGCGCCTGCGCAGCGGGGCGTCGGCCGTTCAATGCCCCCAAGCGGGGCCGTGGCGGCGTTTCGCACGGGGTGGCGAAACGGACTGGCGGCAGCGGTGCGTGCGTGGCAAGACTGTGGGCATGTCCGGCCCGACCCCAGCAACGCGCTGCCTGACGGCGGCGAGCGAAGATGCGACCGCACGCATCGCCGCGCGGCTGGGCGCGGGGCTCGGGGCGGGCGATGTGGTCCTGCTGAGCGGCCCTCTGGGCGCAGGCAAGAGCGCATTCGCCCGCGCCCTGATCCAGTCGCGCCTCGCTGCGCTGGGCCGGATGGAGGATGTGCCGTCGCCCAGTTTCACGCTGGTCCAGACCTATGATCTGGGCGCGGTGATGCTCTGGCACGCCGATCTCTATCGCCTTGGCGACCCGCAGGAGTGCATCGAGCTGGGCCTTGACGAGGCCTTCGAGACGGCGATCTGCCTCGTGGAATGGCCGGACCGGCTGGGGCCGCTCTTGCCGCCGGGCGCGCTGCATCTGCAGATCACGCCCGACCCCGAGACCGAGGCGCGGACCCTGCGGTTTCACGGCGATGCGGCGCGCTGGGGCGCGCGGCTGGCCGAGGGCTTCGCCCGGTGACCGCGCTCTTTGCCCCCACCACCACGCCGCGCCTGTTCGGCCTGCCCTGCGGGGTGGATTTTCCGCGCGCGCTTGTCGCCGGTCTCATGGCGCGGCTTGCGCCATTGCCGCCCGAGGCCCGGGCGCGGGTGACGATCCTCGTCAACGCGCCGCGAATGCGGCGGGCGGTGCGCGCGGCGCTCATCGCGCAGGCGCCGGGGCTTCTGCCGCGACTGCGGCTGATCACCGACCCGCTGCCCTTTGCGGGCGCGCTGTCGCTGCCGCCCCCGGCCGGGCGTCTGCGTCGCAGGCTGGAGCTGGCGCGTCTTGTCGACGGCCTGTTGCGCGCCGACCCGACCCTTGCGCCGCGCAGCGCGATTCATGATCTGGCCGAAAGCCTCGCGCAGCTTTTCGCCGAGATGCAGGCCGAGGGGGTCGCGCCCGAACGCCTTGCCGCGCTCGATGTCAGTGGCCATTCGGCGCATTGGGCGCGCAGCCTGTCCTTTATCGACCTCGCCGCAAAGGTGTTGCACAGCGATGCCCCCGATGCCGAGGGCCGCCTGCGCCTGCAGGCCGAAGCGCTGGCCGCGGCCTGGCAGACAGATCCGCCTGAGGACCCTGTCCTGATCGCAGGCTCGACCGGCTCGCGCGGGGCGACGGCACTTCTGATGCAGGCCGTGGCGCGGCTGCCGCAGGGGGCCGTGATCCTGCCGGGCTATGATTTCGACATGCCCGCTGCGGGTTGGGGCGCGCTTGACAGCGAGGACCACCCGCAATTCCGCTTCCGCGCGATGATGGACGATCTGGACATGGCCCCCGACGCAGTGCGGCGCTGGTGCGACGCACCTGCCCCGGCGCCGGCGCGCAACCGGCTGGTCTCGCTCGCGCTGCGGCCCGCGCCGGTCACCGATCAGTGGATGGTCGAGGGGCCGGAACTGACCGGGCTGGACACAGCCTGCGCGGATGTCGCGCTGATCGAGGCACCCTCGCCGCGCGCCGAGGCCCTGGCCATCGCCCTGCGCCTGCGCGCCGCGGTCGAGGCCGGGCAGGGGGCCGCGCTCATCACCCCCGACCGCGCGCTGACCCGGCGCGTCGCCGCCGCGCTCGACCGCTGGCGGGTCACGCCCGATGATAGCGCGGGGCGCCCGCTGGCACTGTCCGCGCCGGGGCGGTTCCTGCGCCATGTGGCCGATCTGATGGTGCAGCGGCTGGACACAGTCGCGTTGATGGTGCTGCTGAAGCACCCGCTTACCCATTCCGGCCCCGGCCGCGGTGCGCATCTGCGCCACACCCGCGATCTGGAATTGCGGCTGCGTCGCGGCGGGGTGGCCTATCCCGATGCGGGTTTCCTGCGGGCTTTCGGGGCGAAAACCGACTGCGCCGACTGGGTTGAATGGCTGATCGCGGCCCTGGCCGCGCCGCTGGCGGAGGGCGACCAGCCACTCGCCGATCTGGTCGCCGCGCATCTGGCGCGGGCCCAGGCGCTGGCCGCAGGGCCGGAAGGTGGCACAGGCGCCTTGTGGGAAGCCGCTGCGGGTGGTGTGGCGTGGGCGGCGATGGACGACCTCGCCCGCGAGGCGGGCACTGGCGGAACCTTCGGCCCGCGCGATTATGCGGCCTTCGTAACGGCCTATCTGCAGGGCTTCGAGGTGCGCGAGTCGGTGGCGGCGCATCCGGGCGTTATGTTCTGGGGCACGCGTGAGGCGCGGGTGCAAGGGGCGGATCTGGTCATTCTCGCAGGGTTGAATGACGGTATCTGGCCCGCCGCGCCCGCGCCCGACCCCTGGCTGAACCGGGCGATGCGCGCCGAGGCCGGGCTGCTTGCGCCCGAGCGCCAGATCGGGCTGGCCGCGCACGACTTCCAGCAGGCCATCGCCGCGCCCGAGGTGGTGCTGTCGCGCGCCGTGCGCGATGCCGAGGCACAGACCGTCCCCTCGCGCTGGCTCAACCGGCTGACCAATCTGCTGCACGGCCTGCCCGGGGTCGGGGGGCAGGCGGCGCTAGAGGCGATGCGCGCGCGCGGCGCGCAGATGCTGTCGCTGGCCGAGGCGTATGAAGCCGACCGCCGTGGTCTACCCCATGACCCGCCCGCGCCGCGCCCCGCCCCCGCCCCGCCGGTGGCCGCGCGGCCGCGCGAATTGCCCGTCACCGCCATCCGCACGCTGATCCGCAACCCCTACGAGATCTATGCCCGCCATATGCTGGGGCTGCGCAAGCTCGATCCGCTGCATCCCGGCCCCGATGCGCTGCTGCGCGGCACGGTGCTGCACAAGGTGCTTGAGACATTCACCGCCGCCGCGCCGCAGTCCGACCCGCGCGCGCAACTGTTGCGGCTGTCGGCAGAGGTTCTGGCGCGCGAGGTGCCCTGGCCCGCCGCGCGCGCGCTCTGGCAGGCACGGCTCGCGCGCGCGGCGGGGCCGTTCCTCGACTGGCATTTCGCGCAGCCGGGGCGCGCGCTGATGATCGAGGAGTCGGGCACTTTCACCCTGTCCGACCCCGCCTTCCGGCTCAAGGCTCGCCCCGACCGGGTGGATGAATGGCCCGATGGCGAGGTGCATCTGATCGACTACAAGACCGGCGCGCCGCCCACCCAGAAACAGCAGAAGGCGTTCGACAAGCAGTTGCTTCTAGAGGCGATGATGGCGGCGGACGGGGCGTTTCAGGCGCTGGGCGAACGCGAGGGGGCTCGGATCACCTATATCGGCCTTGGCGCGCCGCTGAAGCTGCAAGCGACCGAGATCAGCCCTGACCTGCTGGCCGGGACGCGCGCTGAATTCGCGGCCCTGATCGCGGCCTATCTGGACGCGGGGCGCGGTTTCGCGGCGCGGCGGATGCTGTTCAGCCTGCGCGACACGTCGGATTTCGACCATCTGTCGCGCTATGGCGAGTGGACCGAGCAGGACAGCCCGGTGCTGCTGCCCGTGGGGGAGGGGCGTGGCGATGGATGATGCGACGCTTGCGCAGAACCGCGCCTCGGACCCGCACGCCTCGACCTGGTTGTCGGCCAATGCGGGCTCGGGCAAGACCAAGGTGCTGACCGACCGTGTGGCGCGCCTGCTTCTGAGCGGTGTGGAGCCGCAGCGCATCCTGTGCCTGACCTACACCAAGGCGGCAGCGTCCGAGATGCAGAACCGGCTGTTCGGCCTGCTGGGGCGCTGGGCGATGCTGCCCGAGGCCAAGTTGCGGACAGAGCTTGCGGGCATTGACGAGGGCGCGGGCATCGAGGGTACGGGCATCGGCCTGCCCGAGGCGCGGCGGCTCTTTGCCCGCGCCATCGAGACGCCGGGCGGGCTGAAGATCCAGACCATCCACAGCTTCTGCGCCAGCCTGTTGCGGCGTTTCCCGCTGGAGGCCGGGCTCACCCCCGCCTTCCGCGAGATGGATGACCGCTCGGGCACTGCGCTGCGCGAAGAGGTGCTGGACGCCATGGCCGAAGGGCCGGAAATGGCCGCACTCGCGGCCGAGTTCACGGGCGCCGAGATCGACGGGCTGCTGCGCGAGATTGCCGCGCATTCGGGCGGCTTTGACAGCGCCGACCCGGCGCGTGCGCTGGGTGCCGTGCTGGGGCTGCCCCCGGGGATGGACGCGGATGCCCTGCTGGCGCGGGTCTTTCTGGGGGACGAGGCCGAGCTGATTGCCGCCATCCTGCCGCATCTAGACGCAGGGTCAGTAACCGACACCCGGACCGCTGAAAGGCTGCGCCGGATCGACCTGACCGCACCGGGGCTGGCCGAGGTGGCGGCGCTGGAGGGCCTGCTGCTGACCGGCCCGGGCGCGAAGGAACCCTTCTCCGCCAAGATCAACGCCCTGCCCACCAAGGCCACGCGCGCGGCGCTGGGGCCGCTTCTCGACCCTTTGAATGCGCTGATGGGCCGGGTCGAGCGCGCGCGCCCCCTGCGCCTGGCGCTCGCCAGTGTCGACCGCAGCGC
>PXES01000069.1 GCA_003564655.1 Paracoccaceae bacterium | reverse complement strand
GCGTGCCCCCGCCTTGCGCGCCGCGCAGGCCCGGCTGGGCGCAAATGTCCTGATCCTCGACGAGGGCCTTGCGCGCGCGCTGCTGGGCTGAGGCCGCGCGGATAGGGCAACAGCCTGCCGGCTTCGGGCTTTCCCGCGCAAAGCGCCCTCGGGGCGTGCCCCGCCCACCCACCCGCACGCCCCGAGGGCGCTTTGGTGTCGGCTGGGTCTCGGAGGTGAGGGCAAGCCGCATCCTTTCGCTGCGCCCTGATCGTCTGTCATCGGCATCGATCCTTCCCGCCCGCGACCTGGGCCGATCGACCGCGCGAGGCGATCAGTCGCGCGCGCGGGCGATGTGATCGCGGGCGACCGACATGGATTTCACGATGGCATGGACCGGATCGCCGGGGCGCAGCCCCAGCTGCGCGCTGGCGCGGCGGGTGATACGGGCAAGGATCTCGTGCCCGCCCATGGCGACATGCACGATCACCCCCGGCCCCTCGCCCTCCGTGACCCGCGCGACATGGCCCGCGAGGATGTTCTGCGCCGACAACCCCTCGGGGCGGGCGCGCGCGAGGATCACCTCATGCGCCATGATCCGCACGCGCAGCGCCGTCCCCGGCGCGCCCGCAACCGTGGGCAGGAAAAGCGGCCCGCCCGGCGCGTCGAGCCGCGTCAGCCCGTCATCCAGATGCTCGGCCACCGTTGCGGGCAGCATCGCCGCCAGCTCGCGCAGCCCCATGGCGCGCAAGGCGTGCGCGTCGGCCATCACCTCGGCAGTGGTGCCGTCGCGCACCATGCGGCCCGCCTCGATCACCACCATGCGGTCGGCCAGATGCTGCGCCTCGTTCACGTCATGGGTGACAAGGACGACCGGCATCTCCAGATGCGCGCGCAGGGCGATGATCTCGGCGTGCAGCCGCTCGCGCGTTGCCCGGTCCACGGCCGAGAACGGCTCGTCCAGCAGCAGCGCCTGCGGGCGGCGCGCAAGGGCGCGTGCGACGGCCACGCGCTGTTGCTGGCCGCCGGAAAGCTCTGCCGGGCGACGGTCGGCAAGCCCGTCCAGCCGCACGAGGTCCAGCAGGCGCACCGCCTCGGCCCGGTCGGCGCGGTCCATCGCCGCCATCACGTTCTGCGCCGCGCTCATATGCGGAAACAGCGCATAGTTCTGGAACACAAGCCCCACCCGGCGGCGGTGCGGGGCGAGGGTGACGCCCGCGCCCGTGTCGAGCCAGGGCGTGCCGTCCACCACCACCCGCCCCGTCGCGGGCGTCCAGAGCCCGGCGATGCTGCGCAACAGCGTCGTCTTGCCCGACCCCGACGCCCCGACCAGCGCCAGCAACTCGCCCGGCGCGACGTGGAAATCCACGTCCAGCGGGATCGGCGCTTCTGCCCGCGCCATGACCGAGAGCCCCCTCATCCCAGCCGCCGCCCGATGCGGGCCGAGAGCGCGAAGGTTAGCGCGATGGTCGTCACCGAGATCGCCACCAGCACCGCCGACATGACCGCCGCCGAGCCCGTGTCGAAGGCCTGCACCCGGTCATAGATGGCGATGGCGATGGTCCGCGTCTCGCCCGGGATTGCGCCGCCGACCATCAGCACGACGCCGAACTCGCCCAGCGTATGGGCGAAGCTCAACACCATGGCCGTCACCACGCCGGGCCAGGCAAGCGGCAGATCGACCTTCCAGAGGGCGCGCCAGGGTGACATGCCGCAGCAGGCCGCAGCCTCGCGCAGTTCGGGCGAGATGGCCTGAAAACCGCGCTGCGCGGGCTGCACCGCGAAGGGCAGGCTCGACAGCACCGAGGCGAGCACCAGCCCCGCGAAGGAAAACACCAGTGGCTGCCCGAACAGCCCTGACCAGGCCTGACCCAGCGGCGAGGTGCGCCCGAAGGCCACCAGCAGGTAGAAGCCCAGCACGGTGGGCGGCAGGATCAGCGGCAGCATCACCAGCGCCTCGACCAGCGCCTTGCCGCGAAACTGGCGAAAGGCGAGGAACCGGCCCAGCAGGATCGACACCGGCAGCAGGATCGCCACGGTCCAGCCCGCCAGCCGCAACGACAATTCGAGGGCGGTCCAGTCCACGCCTCACTCCTCGGGCAGGGCGAAGCCGTAGCGCGCCATGATCTCGCGCGCGGCGGGCTGCATCATGTAGGCATAGAACGCCTCGGCCACCGGACCGGCGCCGCCCAGCAGGACCATGCGCTGGCGCAGCGGTTCGTGCCACTCTTCCGGGATCAGCGCGTAGCTGCCCTGCGCCGCGACCTGCGGGGCCAGCGCCAGCGACCAGGCGATGATGCCGCCATCGGCATTGCCCGACAGCGCGAAGGCAGCGGCCTGGCTGACATTCTCGCCCAGCACCAGCGCGGGTTGAATCTGTTCCCACAGCCCGCGCGTGACCAGTACCTGGCGCGCGGCCATGCCATAGGGCGCGTGTTCGGGGTTGGCGATGGCGAAGCGGGTGATCTGCCCGGCCTCCAGCATCTCGGCCAGAGTGTCGAGGTCTTCGTCCGGGACCAGCGCCGCGCCATGCGGCACCATCAGCACCACCCGCCCGATGGCGTAGAGATCGCCCGCATCGCGCGTCAGCCCCTCGGCATGAAGATCGGCGATGAACGCCTCGTCAGCGGCCATGAAGATCTCGAAGGGCGCGCCGGCGCGGATCTGGCGGGCGAAATTGCCGGTCGAGCCTGTGGTGATGCGCACGCGCTCGCCCGTCTCGGCCGTGAAGGCGGCGGCGATCTCCTCGATGGCGAATTGCAGGTCCGACGCTGCCGCCACCAGCGGCGCATCCGCCCGCGCCGGGGCAGGGGACGCCGCCAGCAGAAGGGTCGCAAGCAGTGCTGCGAGATGTGCCTGTCCAAGACCGAAGCTGACCCGCATTCGCTTGCGCCCGATTACCTGCATCCGCGCGCATATCATCCCAACCGCGAGGCGCGCGCAAGCGTTGTGCCTGCGCGCGCCTGTCTTTCCCGGCACGGGGTCCCGCGATTTGCCCGGTCAGGCTTGGTCGCGCGAGGGGCGCAACTCCTTGTGGTCGGGCGGATCGCCCACTGTCGCTGCGGTCACGTTCTCGGTCAGAAGCGCCTTCAGGAGGGCAAACAGCATGGCAAAGCACAGGATGAAGATCGGCAGCCCCACCACCGTGATCACCTGTTGCAGCGCGACCAGCCCGGCCTCGCCCGCCAGCACGATCAGCATGGCCGCGACCGCCCCTTCCGAGACGCCCCAGAACACCCGCTGCCGGGTCGGGCCGGGCGTGGTGTCGCCGGTGCAGAGCATGTCGACCACCAGCGAGGCCGAGTCCGACGAGGTGGCGAAGAAGATCGCCACGATCATCACGGCAAGGCCCTGAATGAGCTGCGTCATCGGGTAGTTCTCGAAGAAGGCGAACATGGCGAATTCCGGCCCACGGCCCACGGCCTCGGCAATCTGGCCCGCGCTGTCGCCAAGGGCTGCGCGCGCGGTCTCGCCGATGCCGTCGATCTCCATTGCCGACCAGCCGAAGATGGCGAACCACACCAGCGTGAAGAGCGAGGGCGCGAGCAGCACACCGAGCACGAATTCGCGGATCGTGCGGCCCTTGGAGATGCGCGCGACGAAGATGCCGATGAAGGGTGACCATGTGACCGTCCAGGCCCAGTAGAAGACGGTCCAGCCGCCCTGCCAGCCCCAGCCATCCTCCGACTCATAGCTGGCCATCATGTCGTTCCAGAAGGCCATCGGGAAGATGTTCGAGACATAGATGCCCACCGTCTCGATGATGCCGCGCAGCAGGAACACGGTCGAGCCGGTCAGCAGCACGAAGAGCATCAGGCCCGTCGCCATGCCGATATTGATGTTCGACAGCGTCTTGACGCCCTTGTCGAGCCCCACGACGATCGAGGCCGTGGCCACGGCTGTCAGCACCGTGATGATGATCACCTTCGCCGTCACGCTGTCAGGCACGCCCATCAGCTCCGACAGGCCCGCATTGATCTGGCTTGTCCCCAGCCCGATGGAGACTGCGACCCCGAACAGCGTGCCAAGGATCGCGGCAATGTCGATGGCCTTGCCGATGGGGCCGTAGATGCCGTCGCCCAGGAACGGGTAGAACACCGAACTCACCCGGATCGGCAGCTTGTAGCGGTAGATGAAATAGGCAAAGGCCAGCCCCGGCAGGGTGAAGATCGTCCAGGTATGCAAGCCCAGATGGTAGAGCGAGAAGCCCATCGCCTCGCGCGCGGCCTCGACCGAATGCGGCTCGGTGTCGGCATAGGGCGGGGCGCTGAAATGCAGGATCGGCTCGGCCACGCCCCAGAACATCAGGACAGTGCCGATGCCGCCCGCAAACAGCATGGTGAACCAGGACAGGTTCGAATATTCGGGCCGCGAGTCCGGGTCGCCCAGCCGGATGTTGCCGTATTTGCTGAGCGCGATCCAGACAAGAAAGATCAGCCAGACATTCACGCCCATGATGAAGAACCAGCCGAGGTTGGTCACGATCCAGGCGCGCGCATCGGCGAAGAAGTCGCCGATGGCCTCGGGGGCGATGACCAGCGCCAGCAGGAAGATGATCATCAACCCGGCAGACACGAAGAAGATGGTCGGGTTGGTGCGTAACCCGAGTTGCTGCGCCAGACGTTCCATGATGACCTCCTGCAATCGAAAAAACTCTCGACGCCGCAGCGCCGGGCGCAGACGAAACGCGCGCTATTTGCGACGCTGGCAGTCATGCGGCGGTGAATCAATCATTAAATCCCACGCGGCTTGCGTGATCGTCCTGGACGCGTCCTGCGTGCCGCCCATTGCGCCTGCGCCGCGCTGCCGGGCGTCGCAATGTCCGCCGAGCAGCGCGGGCGCTTGCCTCATTCGGTTTGCGGTTTATCAGTTCGGGACAGCGTTTTCGCGCTGATCGCGCCAGGGCGCCCTTGGGCCGTGCCCACCGACCCGCCCTTGCGCGCGTCCTGAGGGCGCCTTGGCTCCGACCGCGTGCGCCGGGAACACCTGCCTTGATGCGCGGTAATCGGCAGCAGGTCCCGTCAGGCGGCCTGCCGGGCAAGGTAGGTCGCGATGGTGGCGGCCACGCCATCGTCTTGCAGGGCGCGATGCCAGGCGCAGAACGGGTCTGCAAAGCGGCGCGCGCCCCGCACCTCGCGGTAGAGCGGCACCTGATCGAGCCAGGCCTGCGGGTCGGCGTTTGCGGCTTTTGCGGCGGCGTGCAGGCTGGGCCAGAGCGGGTCGTTCGCCTCGATCACCGAGCCGTCCTCGCGCCGCCCGGCGCAGTGGAGCGCCCAGATGGCCGAGACCAGCGCCAGCCCCTCGACCGGAGTTCCCGCCTGCAGCCCATCGCGGATCGAGGGCAGGATGAAGCCGGCATGGCGACTTGATCCGTCAAAGGCCACGCGGCGGGTGGTGTCGTGAATCTCGGGGTTGGCGAAGCGGCGCGCGATCAGGTCGATATAGTCAGACACCGGCATTCCGGGCACGGCTGCGACATGCGGCGCGATCTCGCGATGCGCGATGCGCTGGAACATCGCCCGGATACCTTCATGGGCCATGGTCGCTGCCACCGTGCCCAGCCCCAGCAGCTCGCCCGCGCCGCAGATCACCTGATGCCCGCCATTGAGGATGCGGATCTTCATCATCTCATAGGCATGGACATCGTCGGTAAACACGGCCCCCGCGCGGTCCCAGTCGGGGCGGCCGGCGCAGAACTCATCGGCGATCACCCATTGGCGAAAACGCTCATGCGTGACCGGCGCGGCATCCGCGATGCCAAAGGCCCGTGCCAGCGCGACCTCGCGCGCGCCGGTGGCAGGGACGATGCAATCGACCATGCTGTCGGGAAAGCTGCACTCGGCCTCGATCCACGCGGCGAGCCCCGGATCCGACAGCCGCGCCAGCCCCAGAACCGTTTGCCGCAGGATCGCGCCATTGCCCTGCAGATTGTCGCAGGACAGCCCCGTGAATGGCCCCGCCCCGCTGGCGCGCCGGGCGCGCAGGGCGGCGATGATGGCGCCGAAGGCGGTGCGCGGGGTGTCGGGATGGGCGGCGTCATGGGCGATCTCGGGATGGCTGGTATCGAGCCCGCCCGTCGCCGGGTCGATGAAATAGCCGCCCTCGGTCACGGTCAGCGACACGATGCGGATATCGGGCGCGGCCATACGCGCGATCAGCGCGGCATGACCGTCGGTGACGGGGACGAAATCAACCATCGCGCCCGTCACTTCCGCCGAATGGCCCGCCGGGTCGAGCTCGATCAGCGTGGTCAGCCAGTCCTGCGCGGCCAGCCGGTCGCGCATCGCGCTGTCGCCCGGGCGCACCCCGGCGCCGATGATCGCCCAGTCCTGCGCAAGGCCCATCTGCATCAGCCGATGCGTGTACCAGGCCTGATGCGCGCGGTGGAAATTCCCCAGCCCGATATGCACGATGCCCGGCCGCAATGCCGCGCTGTCGTAGCCGGGCACCGCGACCCGCCCGGCAAGCCGGTCGAGCGTGTCGCGGCGCAGGGGCGTCAGCTCATCCATTGCCCGCCATCCACATTGTAGGTCTGGGCGACGATGTAATCGGCCTCGGCCGAGGCGAGGAATACCGCCATTCCGGTCAGGTCTTCTGCCCTGCCCATGCGCCCGTACGGCACCGCCTCGCCCACCTCGCGTTTCTTCTGGCCCGGGGCCTTGCCCTCGTATTTCGCGAAGAACGCGTCGACCCCGTCCCAGTGTTCGCCATCGACCACGCCGGGCGCGATGGCATTCACGTTGATGCCATGCGCGATCAGGTTCAGCCCCGCGGATTGCGTCAGGCTGATGATCGCCGCCTTCGAGGCGCAGTAGACCCCTACCAGCGCCTCGCCCCGCCGCCCGGCCTGCGACGCCATGTTGATGATCCTGCCGCCGCCCCCGCGTTCGATCATGTGGCGCGCGACCGCCTGCATGGTGAACAGCGTGCCCGCAACGTTGATGTCGAAACAGCGGGCGTAGTCGTCGCGGGTGATCTCGGCGATGGGGGCGGCGGTGAAAATGGCGGCGTTGTTGATCAGGATGTCGATCTGGCCAAAGGCGTCGACCGTGGCCCCCACCGCGGCGTCGATGCTGTCCTGCCGTGTGACATCCATCTCGACGGCGATGGCGTGTTCGCCCAGCCTGTCAGCCTCGCGTCGGGCGCGGTCGATGTCGATATCGGCAAGCGCCACCCGCGCCCCCTCGCGCAGATAGGCCTCGGCAAAGGCCAGCCCGATGCCGCGCGCCGCCCCGGTGATGAGCGCCGTCTTTCCTGCAAGCCGGGTCATGCGATGCGATGCCCCTTCTCGTCGAACTTGTGCATCCGCTCGTGGCGCGGCGTCATGTAGATGCGATCGCCATGCCTGATATCAAGCTCGCCATCGGCGCGCACCGTCACACTGTCGGCAAGCCCGGTATCGTGGACGTGAAAGAACGTGTCCGAGCCCAGATGCTCGGAGACGCCCACGATGCCGGACCACTCACCCTCTTCGGTCGAGACGGTGATATGCTCGGGCCGGATGCCGATGGTGTGCGCGTCATGCTTCCTGGCCTCGGCGCCTTCGATCAGGTTCATCTTGGGCGAGCCGATGAAGCCCGCGACGAACAGGTTGCGCGGGTTGCGATACAGATCCAGCGGCGTGCCCACCTGCTCGATATGGCCCGCGCGCAGCACCACGATCCGGTCGGCCATGGTCATCGCCTCGACCTGATCGTGGGTGACGTAGATCATCGTGGTCTTGAGGCGGTTGTGCAGCTCGCTGATCTCCAGCCGCATGCCCACCCGCAACGCGGCGTCGAGGTTCGACAGCGGCTCGTCAAACAGGAACGCCGCCGGTTCGCGCACGATGGCGCGCCCGATGGCGACGCGCTGGCGCTGCCCGCCCGAAAGCTGGCCCGGGCGGCGGTCCAGATAGTCGGTCAGGTTGAGCACCTCGGCCGCCTTTTCCACCCGACTGTCCTGCTCGGCCTTCGACAGCCCCGCCATCCGCAGCGGAAAGGCGATGTTCTTGCGCACCGTCATATGCGGGTAGAGCGCGTAGGACTGGAACACCATCGCCAGCCCCCGTTTCGCGGGCGGGATCGCGGCGCTTTCCTTGCCGTCGATCTTGATCGAGCCCGAGGTGACATCCTCCAGTCCCGCGATCAGCCGCAGAAGGGTGGACTTGCCGCAGCCCGAGGGGCCGACGAAGACGGTGAACTCGCCATCCTCGATGGTCAGGTCCAGCGGCGGGATGACCGTCATGTCGCCGAAGCTCTTGGTCACTTGGTCTAGAACGATTTGTCCCATAGCAGTTGCCCCCTATTTCACGGCGCCGAAGGTCAGGCCGCGCACGAGTTGTTTCTGGCTGAACCAGCCCAGGATCAGGATCGGCGCGATGGCCATGGTCGAGGCCGCCGAGAGTTTCGCGTAGAACAGGCCCTCGGGGCTGGAATAGCTGGCGATGAAGGCCGTCAGCGGTGCCGCGCGCGACGCGGTCAGGTTCAGCGTCCAGAATGCCTCGTTCCAGGCGAGGATCACGTTCAGCAGGATCGTCGAGGCGATGCCCGGTATCGCCATGGGCGTCAGCACGAACAGGATCTCCTCGCGCAGCCCGGCGCCGTCCATGCGCGCGGCTTCAAGGATCTCGCCGGGGATCTCCTTGAAATAGGTGTAGAGCATCCAGACCATGATCGGCAGGTTGATCAGCATGATCACGATTGTCAGCCCGAAGCGCGAGTCCAGCAGACCAAGCTGGATGAAGATCAGATAGATCGGATACAGCACACCCACAGCCGGCAGCATCTTGGTCGAGAGCATCCACAGCAGGATGTTCTTGGTCTGGTTGGACGGCACGAAGGCCATCGACCACGCCGCCGGGATGGCGACGATCATGCCCAGCAGCGTCGAGCCCCCGGCGATGTAGATCGAATTCCACAGAAAGCGGGTGTAATTCGACCGCTCTTGCACCACGCGGTAATTCTCCAGCGTCCAGTCGAAGAAGAACCACACCGGCGGATCGGCAATCGCCTGCGCTTCGGTCTTGAAGCTGGTCAGAAAGGTCCAGAGGATCGGAAAGAAGATCAGAAGCCCGATGACCCAGGCGACGGCGGTGTTGATGGCCTTGCGTTGGGCCGTGACAGTGCGTGCCATGATGCGTCCCCCCTCAGCGATCCAGGTTCTTGCCGACAATGCGCATCAGGAAGAGCGCGAAGATATTGGCCAGGATCACGGCATAGATCCCGCCCGCCGAGCCGAGCCCGACATTCTGGCTTTCCAGCACGCGCTGGAAGATCAGATAGGTCAGCGTCCGTGTGCCGAAGGACCCTTGCGTGGTGACGAAGATCTTGGCGAAGATGGCCAGCAGAAAGATCGTCTGGATCAGGATCACGATGGTGATCGCGCGCGACAGATGCGGCAGGATGATGTGCCAGAAGCGCGAGAGCGTCCCGGCGCCATCCATCTCCGCGGCCTCGATCTGGTCGCTGTCGAGAGACTGGATCGCGGTCAGCAGGATCAGCGTGGCAAAAGGCAGCCATTGCCAAGACACGATCAGGATGATCGACAAGACCGGCACATCCGACAGCCACACCACCGGATCACCCCCGAAGAATCGCCAGAGATAGGCCAGAAGCCCGTTATTCGGGTCCATGAACATGTTCTTCCACACCAGGCCCGTCACTGTCGGCATGACGAAGAACGGCGCGATGACCATGATCCGCACGACACCCTGCCCCCACATCGGCTGATCCAGCAGGATCGCCAGCAGAATGCCGAGGATGACCGTGATCAGCAGCACACCGCCGACGATGATGATCGTCGTCTGCACGGCGGGCCAGAAGGCGCTGGAATTGACGAAGCGGATGTAATTCTCGAACCCGACCCAGCCCTGAAAGCCACCGCGCAGCGGCAGGAAACGCTGGAACGAGAAGATGAGCGTCATGGT
>PXES01000199.1 GCA_003564655.1 Paracoccaceae bacterium | reverse complement strand
GCCGACGGCGCGGCCACGCACCCCGACCAGGTCATCGGGCTCGAGGCGCGGGTCGCGCTCTATCCGGGCCGCCCGGTGCGGCTGGCCGATCTGGGGCCCGCCGCGGTGGTCGAGCGCAATGACATCGTGCGCATGGTCTACCGGCAGGCCGGGCTGACCATCCTGTCGGAAGGGCGCGCCATGGCACGCGCGGGCCTGGGCGACACGATCACGGTCATGAATCTCGGCTCGCGCCAGTCGGTGCAGGGCATTGTCAAAACTGCAGGCTTGGTCGAGGTCACGGGCTCGGCGGGGGCGCTGCGCTAGAAGGGACGGGCGGGCGATGGGACGCAACAGATGGATATGCCATGCAGGGGCGGCATTGCTGCTTGCCGCCTGCCAGCCGCTGAGCGAGGTGGGCCGCGCCCCGGAGTTCAGCCCGCCCGAGAAAACGGTCGAGCATGCCGCGCTCTACCGTCTGCCGATGCCCGAGACGACGAGCGCCACCCGCGCGGTCGATCATGCCTCGCTGTGGTCGGCGAACCAGCGCTCGCTGCTGGGTGACCGACGCGCCAGCCGGCCCGGCGACATTCTGACCGTGGTCATCGAGATCAATGACAGCGCCGAGATCTCGAACAACACCGCGCGCGGGCGCAGCGGCTCGTCCAGCATGGGGGTGCCCGAGTTCTTCGGCGTGCCGCAGGCCATCGACCGGCGGCTGCCCGGCGGGCTGAGCGTCGGTGCCGGGATCGAGACCGGCAATTCCAGCGATTTCTCGGGCAGCGGCTCGGTCCGGCGCAACGAACAGCTCACCCTGCGCGTCGCCTCCACTGTGGTCGAGCGGCTGCCCAATGGCGTGCTGCGCATCGAGGGGCGGCAGGAAGTGCGCGTCAATCACGAACTGCGCGAATTGCTGGTCACGGGCCATGTTCGCCCCGAAGATATCTCGCGCCTCAACGAGATCACCTATGACAAGATCGCGGGCGCGCGTATTTCCTATGGAGGGCGCGGGATCATCTCGACCGTGCAGCAACCGCGCTGGGGCGAGCAGATCACCGAAATCCTGGCGCCGTTCTGAGCATGGCCCGGCTGCTCCCCGTCCTGTTGATGATCCTCGGCGCGGCCGCCGGGCTTGGCGCCGGGCTCGCGCTGCGGCCCGCGCCCGAGCCCGCGCCTGTGGCCGATGACGCGCCCGACCCCCCCAGTGTCGATGTGGCGACCGAGATCTTCGAGTTCCCCAGCCAGTTCATGGTGCCGGTCATCACCGAGGGACGCATCGGTGCGGTGATGGTCCTGACCCTCGCGATGGAGGTCGCCGCGACCGAGCGCCCGCAGATCGCGGCGCGCGCGCCACGGCTGCGCGACAGTTTCCTGCAGGTGATGTTCGACCATGCCAATTCGGGCGGCTTCGACGGGGCCTTTACCGGGCAGGGCAGCATGACCCGGCTGCGTCGCGCCCTGCTCGAGGCTGCGCAGAGCCGCATGGGGCCGGACGCGGTGTTCGAGGTGCTGATCACCGATCTCATCCGCACCAGCAGCTAGGGCACGGCTTGACTGTCGGGCAGCGCTGGCACAGCCTGCGCGCGAACCTCAGGACAGGAGCCCCCATGCCGCATGATCTCTCGACCGCACAGAGCGCCAGCACCCCGGCCGAACTGCCGCAGGCGTTGCTCGACGGGCTGGCCGATCTGGCCGTCCATGTCGGGCTGAACCTGCAGCCCGGGCAGGATCTGGTCATGACCACGCCGCTCTCGGCCCTGCCGCTTGCGCGTGCCGTGACAGCGGCGGCATATCGTGCGGGCGCGGGCGTGGTCACGCCGCTGATCGGCGATGCCGAGATGACGCTGGCGCGCTACCGCCACGCACGGCCCGACAGTTTCGACCACGCCCCCGGCTGGCTTTATTCCGGCATGGCCGAGGCCTTCGCGGACGGTGCGGCGCGGCTCGCGATCCTGGGCGAGGACCCGATGCTGCTGGCCGGGCAGGATGCGAGCCGCGTCGCGCAGGCCAACCGCGCCAACGCCGCCGCCTACCGCCCTGCGCTGGCCGCCATCTCGGGGTTCGAGATCAACTGGTCGATCCTTGCCTGCCCGACGCCCGACTGGGCGGCGCGCATCTTCCCCGACCTGGCCCCGGACGATGCGCTCGCCCGGCTGGCAGAGGCGATCCGCCACACTGCGCGGCTCGACCATGCCGACCCGCGCGCCGAATGGGCGGCGCATAACGCGAACCTCGCCGCGCGCTGTGCGATGCTCAACGCGGCGCGGTTTGACGCGCTCCACTTCCGCGGCCCGGGCACCGATCTGCGCGTCGGGCTGGCCGAGGGGCATCTGTGGCAGGGCGGTGCGGCGACGGCCAGGAACGGCGTGCGCTGCAACCCCAACATCCCCACCGAGGAGGTCTTCACCCCCCCCCATGCCGCGCGGGTCGAGGGGCATGTCCGCGCCACCAAGCCGCTGGCGCATCAGGGCAGCGTGATCGAGGAGATCGAGATGCATTTCAAAGGCGGCGTGGCGGTCGAGGCCCGGGCCGCGCGCGGCGCGGATGTGCTGCGCGAGATGCTGGCCACCGATGCGGGCGCCGCGCGACTGGGCGAGGTGGCGCTGGTGCCGCATTCCTCGCCGGTCTCGCAAAGCGGGCTTTTGTATTTCAACACGCTGTTTGACGAGAATGCCGCGTCGCATATCGCCATGGGGCAGTGCTACGCGTCCTGCTTCGAGCGTGGCGGCGAGTTGTCGAAGGACGAGATCGCCGCGCGCGGCGGCAATGCGAGCCTGATTCACGTGGATTGGATGATCGGCTCGGGCGAGGGGGATGTCGACGGGCTGGATGCAAGCGGTGCGGCGCAACCGCTGATGCGCGGCGGCGAATGGGTGACGGGCTAACGCGTCGCGTCCCGCAACCGCCCGAGCACCGCGACCCGCCCGAGGCTGCGCGCCGTGCGGCGGCGTTGCTCGATCAGGGCCGCCATCTCGCGCGCCAGCCGCTGGTTGAGCTGCATCCGCTGCGCCGTCGCCCAGGCCAGATGCGCCTGCCGTGCATGGATCAGCGCCGGGTCCGTGGCGAGGGGCAGGGGGGCTGCCAGCGCGTCGAGCCGCGCGCGTGTTTCGGCCCTTGCGCCGGCCAGCCTCGCCGTGCGCGCCATCTCGCGCTCATTCACCAGCTTCGCGAGTGCGTGCAGCCGCGCGAGTCGCGTATCGCTCATGCCCAGCGGCCCTTGGCGGCCTTGGCGCGCATCGCCTCGGCAAAGCGGATCGCGGCGGCGACGGCGGCGAAATGGGCGGGCGCGATCTCGTGGTCAAGCTCTACCGTGGCGTGCAGGGCGCGCGCGGTCGGCGGGTCGGAATGGATCGGCACGCCTGCGTCTTCGGCCCGTTCGCGGATGCGCAGCGCGATCTGATCGACGCCCTTGGCCACACAGACCGGCGCGCCCGGATCGCTGGGCGACCATTTCAGCGCCACGGCGTAATGGGTGGGGTTGACGATCACCACCGCCGCTTCGGGCACTGCGTCGAGCATCCGGTTGGATGCGATCTCGCGGCCGCGGCGGCGACGCTCGCCCTTGGCGTGTGGGTCGCCCTCGGACTGCTTGTGTTCGTCGCGCATCTCCTTGTGGGTCATGCGGTTGCGGCGCAGATGCTCGGCGCGCTGCCAGAAGAAATCCACCCCGCCGATGCAGAGCTTGACCAGAAACACCAGCGCGAGGAACTGCACCACAAGCCGCATCAACTCGCGCGTGGCCAGCCCCGGGTCAAGGTGCAGCGTATGCACCACCAGCGGCAGTTGCCGCGTCAGAAAGACCCATAGCACGCCAGAGATCACCAGCAGCTTGACGCTGCTTTTCGCGAACTCGAACAGCCCCGAGCGGCCGTATTTGTTCTTGGCGTTGGAGATGGGCGAGATGCGCGAGAGCTTGGGCTTGAGTTTTTCGGGCGCGAAGATCATGACCCGCTGGGCAAACAGATTGGCAAGGACCGCAAGGAAGGGCAGCACAACCAGCGGCAGCGCCGCGACCGCGACCTGCAGGATCAGCCCCCCTGCCAGCGGCTGCCCGCGTGCCGCCATCAGCGGCCCGAGGCGGTCGGACTGGTCCAGCAGCACCATGCCCGTGGTGCCGATCTGGCGCAGCGCAGCCTCGCCCGCGACAAGGGCCGCGACCAGCAGGCCGAAGAAGGCGGCCGCCGTGTTGAGGTCGGTCGAGCGCGGCACCTCGCCCTTGCGGCGCTGGTCCTCGAGCTTCTTGGCGCTCGCCTCGAATTCCTTCTCGCCGCTGGCGGGTTCCTCGCTCATCGTGGTGTGGCCCCGGGATCGGCCAGCAGCGTGTGAAACGCCTCCTGCCAGAGCGGCAGCATCAGCGGCGCGGTCAGCAGCAGCAGGGCAAGCCCGCCGAATGTGATCGCGGGCGCGCCGACAAACGCCACCATCAGCTGCGGCATCGCCTTGTTGATCGCGCCGAGCGCCACATAATAGAGCAGCGACAGGATCACGAAGGGCATCGCCAGCGAGAAGGCGAGGCGGAAGGCGCGGGCGGCATGCGCCACGCCCCAGTCGGCCAGGCTCGTGGCATCCGGTGCGCGGCCGGGCGGGAACAGCGTGTAGGAGTGCACGATGAGTTCCGCCAGCCGCACATGCAGCCCCGCCATCATCGCTAGCGCCAGCCCCGACATGACCAGAAGCTGCGCCATCGCCGGTTGCGGGTCGGCGCCCGCACCGCCGAAGAATTGCGACAGCGAGGTCGCCTGTGCGGCCATGGTGCCCGCGGTCTGCAGCACGATCACCATCAGTCGCAGCACCGCGCCCAGCGCCAGCCCGGCGGCACTCTCTGTCACGATGAGGACCAGCAGCGGGCCGGGGGCAAAGCTGACCGGAGGCAGATCGGGCGCCAGCGCGGGTGCGGTGATGGCGGTGAAGGCAAGCGCCAGCCCAAGGCGGATGCGCACCGGCACGGTCTGCTCGCCGAACCCCGGCAGCAGCGCCATCATCGCCCCCACGCGGATGAAGACGGCGAGGCTTCCGGCAAGTCCGGCGGCGAGGTCATCGGCAAGCGCCGCAAGCTGGTCGAACAACGCCAGCATCACGCGGCCACGGTGCCGACCAGCGCGGGCCGTGCGTCAAGGCCGATTTCCTCGTAGGACAGCACCGCCGCGCCCAGCCCCTTGGCCGCGAGCACCGTGCGCAGGAAGCGCCGCCTGCGCGCCGAGGTGACCAGCGCCGGGCTGACGCCGGATTTCGCCAGATCACCGAGCGTTTGCGCGATCCGCTCGCCCAGGCGGGTGAAATCCTCGGGCGGCAGGGCGACATCCGCGGCGCCGAAATCGCCCGAGAGCTGGTAGGCCGCGAAGACATCTTCCCAGTCGGGGGCGAGTTGCACCAGCGGCAAGGTGCCGTCAGTGCGTTTCAGCGGTGCGACCAGCTGGAAGCCCAGGCGCTGGCGGACGTGTTCGCAGACTGGCTCCGGGCCCTGCAGCAGGGTGCGCCCCTCGGCCATCGCCTCGAGGATGAGGGGCAGGTTGCGGATCGAGACACGCTCGTCCAGCAACAGCCGCAGCACTGCGAGCAACAGGTCGGGCTGGACCTTGTCGGGGATCATCTCGCCGAACAGGCGCTTGTTGGCCTCGGCACGGCCGGTGTCGGACAGCGCGCTCAACTCGTCGAGCAGACGGTGCAAGCTGCGATAGGTGAGAAGCCGCCCGAAATTCGCCTTCAGCACTTCCAGAAGATGCGTGGCCAGCACCTCTATCGGGCTGACGACAGTGTTTCCGGCCAGCGCGGCATCTTCCTGCCGCGCGGGGTCGATCCAGCGGGCCGGGGCCTTGTAGACGGGCTCTTTCACGTCGTCGCCCGCGATTGTCAGCTTGTCGGCATCCTGCACCAGCGCCAGCACGCGGTCGGGCTGCAGCCGGTCGCGCGCCTGCTCGACCCCGTGGATCAGGATCGCATAGCTGCCCGGTGGCAGGCGCGAATCGTCGGTCAGCCGGATTTCGGGCAGGATCAGGCCGAATTCGCGCGCGACATGGGTGCGGATGTTCGAGATACGCCCATCGAGCCCCAGCCCCGGATCGAGCACCATCGCCACGAGATCCGGGGCGAACTGAACATGGATTTCGTCAAGGTCGAGCACATCGCCGATGGCCGTGCGCGGGGCCTCTTCGGGCGGGGGGGCGACCGCGCTTTCGGCCGCGGCCTTCGCGTGGGCGCGGCGGGCCAGCCATGCAAGCCCTGCCAGCGTGCCCGCGCCGATTACGAAGGGCAGAAAGGGCAGCCCCGGCACGAAGGCGAAGAGCGCCATCAGCAACGCGACAGTGGCCAGCGCCGCCGGGTAGCGGCCAAGCTGGTCGAAAAGCTGCCGGTCGGTCGCGCCATTGGCGCCCCCGCGCGCAAGCAGCAGGGCCGCGGCGATGGAGATGATGACGGCGGGGATCTGGCTGACCAGCCCGTCGCCGACGGTCAGGATGGCATAGGTCTCGAACGCGGCCCCAAGGCTCATGCCGTGCATCATGGTGCCGTTGACCAGCCCCATGACGATGTTCAGAAGCGTGATCAGCAGCCCCGCGATGGCGTCGCCCTTGACGAATTTCGACGCCCCGTCGAGCGAGCCGTAGAAGTTCGTCTCGGCCTGTTCGGTCTCGCGCCGGGCTTTCGCCTCCTGATGGTCGATGGCGCCTGCGGACATGTCGCTGTCGATGGCAAGCTGCTTGCCCGGCATCCCGTCCAGCGCGAAGCGCGCGCCGACCTCGGCCATGCGGCCCGCGCCCTTTGTGATGACGATGAAGTTGACGATCAGCAGCACGAGGAAGATCACCACGCCCAGAAAGATCGAGCCCGACATGACGAAGCTCGCGAAGCCCTGGATCACCCCGCCCGCCGCATGGGTGCCGGTGTGCCCCTCGCCGATGATCAGCTTGGTCGAGGAGACGTTGAGCGACAGGCGCAACATCAAGGACGCCAGCAAAACTGTTGGAAAGATCGAGAAATCCAGCGAGCGCTGGATGAAGAGCGTGACCGTGAACATCAGGATCGCCAAGGCGAAGCTGGCGGCGAGGCCGAGATCGAGCATCCAGGCGGGGATCGGCAGGATCATCATCACGATCACGGCCATCAGCGCCAGTGCCAGCAGGATGGTGGGCTTGAACAGCGCCTGCGCGGAGAGGGGGATCATGGGCGCGCGCCCTCCATGTCGATCAGCCGCGCGCCGCCGGTCATCAGCGCCTGCGGCACCAGCGAGCCGCGCGCGCCGGTGCCCGCCGGTTGCAGCAGGGCGTAGCGGTTCGAGGTGTCGGTCGGCACCGGCGCAGCGGGTGCGGCAGGGGCGGGAGAGGCCGCCGGCGGGGACAGCCGCGCGAGTTGCTGGTGGAACCGCGCCGTGTAGCGCGCTGCAAGCTCGGGCGTGGCCGAGTGATAGGCACCTGCCGCCCGCTCCCAGCTTCCCAGCCGCGCCTTGTGGCCGCGCAGCAGGCGGGCGGCGTAGTCGGCATTGCGCGCGGGCTCGATCATCTCCTCAAGGCTGGCGAAGGCGTGGCCGTGCCAGTGCAGATTGATCTGGAAGCAACCGAGGTCGATGTTGCGGTGCCCCTGGGCCTGGGCCGCGCGCACATGGGCGAGGGCCGCGTCGCGGTCGGGAAACCAGTGTCCGCGCCCCTGCGCGTGGATCGCCCAGGGCCACGGCACCATCTGTCCGCCCACGCGGCGCCCGGTCTCGACCAGGGCGATGGCGCGCAGCACGTCGAGGGGCACGTCATGGGCGCGTGCGGCGCGCGCGGCGGCGGCCTCGCACAGCTGGGCGGGGCTGGCCGCCCGGGCCAGCACCGGCCAGAGCACAAGGCTCGAGAGCAGGGCGAGCCCGGTCGCGATACAGCCGAAACTCAGCACACGCCGTGCGCGCGTGCGGGGGGGATGGGGCATCGCGTCCTCTCCTGCCGCTGATGGCAAGACCCTGCCGCGATTCTGGTTGAGATCGGGTAAACCAGGCTGCGCGTTGCGGATTGTCGAAGCTCCGCGCACGCCCTTTGCGCGGCGTGCTCAGGTGACGCGGGCGCGGGCGTGGAATTCGGGCTGGTCCCAGCGGCCGCTGGCCATGATGTCGCAGAGTGTCGCGGCGGCCCGGGCGACATCCTCGGGCGAGAGGTAAAGCGGCGTGAAGCCGAAGCGCAGGATGTCGGGGGCGCGGAAATCGCCGATCACGCCCTCGGCGATCAGCGCCTGGATAATCGCGTAGCCCTGCGGGTGGCGGAAGCTCACCTGGCTGCCGCGCTGCGAGGGCTCGCGCGGCGAGGCCAGCGTCAGATCGGGGCAGCCTGCCGCGACGGTCGCGATGAAGCTTTCCTGCAATTCGATCGAGCGTGCGCGAAGCGCGTGCATGTCCACCTCGTCCCACACATCGAGCGCGGCATCGAGGGCGGCGAGCTGCAGGATCGGCGGCGTGCCCACGCGCATCCGCTCGACACCCTGCGCGGGGCGGTAGTCGAGATCGAACGCAAAGGGCGCCTCATGCCCCAGCCAGCCCGACAGCGCGGGGCGGACCTGATCGGCGAGATGCGGGGCCACGTAGATGAAGGCCGGGCCGCCGGGGCCGGAATTGAGGTATTTGTAGCTGCAGCCCACGGCGAAATCGGCCTCCGCGCCCGTCACATCGACCGGGATCGCGCCCGCCGAATGCGCGAGGTCCCACACCACCAGCGCGCCCGCTTCATGGGCTTTCGCGATCAACGTGCCCATGTCGTGCTTGCGGCCGGTGCGGTAATCAACCTCGGTCAGCATCAGCACGGCGACGCGCTCGTCAATAGCCTCGGCCACGGCCTCGGGGGCGACGGTGTGCAGTCGGTAGTCGGGGCCGAGCGTGCGGCACAGCCCCTCGGCCATGTAGAGGTCGGAGGGGAAGTTGCCGGTATCGGACAGGATCACCCGGCGGGCGGGGCGCAACTCCAGCGCCGAAGCCAGCGCCTGATAGACCTTGATCGACAGCGTGTCGCCCATGGTCACTGTGCCGGGGCCCGCACCGATCAGCCGCCCCACACGGTCGCCCACCCGCGCGGGCAACTCCATCCACCCGGCCCGGTTCCAGCCGGTGATCAGCAGATGCCCCCATTCGCCGGTGATCGCCTGTGCGACCCGTTCGGCCACGCCGCGGGGCAGTGGCCCCAGCGAGTTGCCATCGAGATAGACAACCCCTTCGGGCATGTCGAAGCGCGCGCGGGTGGCAGTGAAATCGGTCATGGGCTGTCCTTCGGCTGTGCGGTCTTTCGTCGCGCGCGGGCGGGGCAAGGTCAAGAGCGCAGACGGCGCGCGGGGATCGGGCGCCGATGTCGCGTCTGTCCGGCGGGGGGAAATCGGGGCTTGGGGCAGGGGTGTGATCCGGTTTTCGGCCGATCGGTTCGGGACAGGTGTTTCGAAAGCGCCCTCGGGCCGTGCCCACCCACCCACCCCGCACGCCCCGAGGGCGCTTCGGGCAGTCGCGCCCATGGGCCGGGAAAACCCGTCGCGATGCACCCGGATCGGCCAGCCACCACAAGACGGGGGGTTGCGTCCCGCGAATTGTGTCGCACATTTGCGGCAGCGATGGAGGCCGCATGTGAAGGCAACGCTCGATTATCCGCCGGTCTGGCTGCTGGGCGCGCTGGCGGTCGCCCTGGCCGAGGGGCCGTTGCTCGGCCCGGTGCTGGACGTGCCCGCGCTGCGCGGTATGGGCAGCGGGCTGGCGCTGCTGGCGGTGGCGCTGATGGCTTTGGCGGCGTGGGAGTTCGCGCGCGCGCGCTCGACCATCGTGCCGCACCAGATGCCGCAGCGGCTGATCACCGGCGGGATCTTCGCCTGGTCGCGCAATCCGATCTATCTGGCTGACGTTCTGTTGCTGGTGGGGCTGAGCCTGCGCTGGGGGGCGGTCAGTGGCCTCTTGCTGGCGCTGCCCCTGGCCTGGGTGCT
>PXES01000289.1 GCA_003564655.1 Paracoccaceae bacterium | reverse complement strand
GTGTTCACATGCTTGCCGGACTGAAAGCTGAAACAGCCTGCGACCCCGAAGCTGCCCGCCTGCCGCCCCGCCCAGGCGGCGCCCAGCGTATGCGCGCAATCCTCGATCAGGGTGATCCCCTCGGCGCGGCACAACTCGGCCAGCGCATCGAGGTCGCACAGATGCCCGCGCATATGCGACATGAGCAGCACCCGCGCCCCCGAATCGCGCGCCTTGGCCCGCAGGTCATCGAAATCGATGACCAGATCCTCGGTGATCTCGACCAGCACGGGCTGCGCGCCGACATGCTGCAACGCGCCGGGCACCGGCCCCAGCGTGAAAGCATTCAGGAGCACCTTGTCGCCCGGCCCGACCCCCGCGCCCTTGAGCGCCAGAAACAACGCCGAGCCGCAGGAGTTCAGCGCCACAGCGTAGCGTCGGCCCATCAGCCGCGCAAAGTCGCGTTCCAGCACCGCCGCGGTCCCCCCGTCGCCGCCCGCCTCGGCGTAGCGGTGCAGCCGCCCGGTCTCCAGCAGCGCCGTGGCCATGGTGATGGCTTTCGGCGGGATATCGGGCGGGCGGCCCAGATCGGGCGGGGCAGACATGGCTCAGACCGATTCGACCGGCGTGCCAAGGTCGAAATTATGGCCGGGATGGTATTTGGCCAGCCGCACATCGGCGGTGCGGGCATGCGCCTCCATCCCTTCCAGCCGCGAGATGCGCGCGGTGCGGATGGCAAGCTCCTTGCTGGCCTCGCGATCGGCCTGCTGCCAGGTCAGCGGCTTGAGGAACTTGTGCACCGACAGCCCGGCGGAATAGCGCGCGGCGAATTTCGTGGGCAGGATGTGATTGGGGCCAGAGCATTTGTCACCGTAAGCCACGGTCGTTTCCTCGCCCACGAAGAGCGAGCCGTAATTGGTCAGATTCGCCATCCACCAGTCGAGATCGGCGCAGTGAACCTCCAGATGCTCGGAGGCATACTCGTCCGAGACCTGAACCAGCTCCTCGCGGCTGTCGCAGAGGATCACCTCGCCATAGTCGCGCCAGGCGGCGTCGGCGGCCTCGCGGGCGGGTTCGGGCAGCGTGGCGATCAGCTCGGGCACGCGGGCCATGACCGTTTCGGCCAGCGCCCGGTCATCGGTGAACAGCCAGGCGGGCGATTCATGGCCATGCTCGGCCTGGCCCACCAGATCGACGGCAACAATCTCGGGGTCGGCGCGACTATCGGCGAGGATGCCGATCTCGGAGGGGCCGGCGAAGACGTCGATGCCGACCTTGCCGAAGAGCGTGCGCTTGGCCTCGGCCACGAACTTGTTGCCGGGCCCGACGATCACATCCGCAGGCTTGCCGGTGAACAGCCCGTAGGCCATGGTGGCGATGGCCTGAACCCCGCCGAGTGTCATGATGATATCGGCCCCCGCGGCGCGCATCGCATACAGCACATAGGGGTGCATCGCGCCGCCGCGAAAGGGCGTGGAACAGGCGATCACCGTGCCCACGCCCGCGGCCTTGGCCGTGGCGACCGACATCACCGCCGAGGCGATATGCGCATAGCGCCCCGTCGGCACATAGCACCCGGCGACATTGCAGGGCACCCATTTCTGCCCGATCACCAGCCCCGAGGGCATGGTCATCTGAAAGTCACGCACCGAGTCGCGCTGCGCCTCGGCGAAAGTGCGGACCTGCTCGACGGCAAAGGCGATATCCTCCTTGACCTGATCGGGGACTTCGGCCGCGCGCGCGTCGATCTCGTCACCGGGCACGAGGATCGGCCCCTGCCACTTGTCGAGCGTGTGGGCATACTCCCTGACCGCCGCCTCGCCCCCGCTCTCGATCCGGGCCAGCATCTCGGACACGACCTGCCGGGCATGCGCGGATTCAGTCTCGGGGGTTTTCGAGGCTTTCTTGAGATAGGTGATGGCCATCTTGCTCTGTTCTCGTTCTGCTGAAGAAGGACGCCCTGCCGCCCGTAGGCGGCAGGGCCGGGATCGGGTTACTCGTTATTGGCGAAGGCGCGCAGCTCGGGGTCGTCCATGACCATCTGCATGAAGCGACCATCGATGTAATCCGCCGCATCGGGGGTGGATTCGGTCGTGCCCACCGAGGTCATGAAATCGCCGATGGCGGTCAGCCACTGGTCGACATCGCTATGCCCGTCGGAACGATCCATGATCGCGATTTGCTCTTCGAGCGAGAAGGTCGGGCGCAGATCGAATTCGGCATTCACGGCCGCGTCCGAAATCTCGACCCCGCCATCCGAATAGAAATCAACCAGGTGACGGCGCGCCTCTTCGGGGTTTTCGCGGGCCCACACGACACCGCGCAGGAAGGCCGCGAGCACGCGGGCGACAAGCTCGGGGCTCTCTTCGGCGAAGCCGGGACGCACGACCAGCGCACCGGGCACGATGGCACCGGCATCCGCGCCCGAGCACAGATAGTCACTCTCGGCGCGCTCTTGCAGGGTGTAGGTGTTGGGCGCCCAGACCCCGGCGAGACTCGCCTGCCCGGCGATGATGCCGGTGATCACCTGCGCCTGGCCAAGATTGACGAACTCGACCGAATCGAGCGGCACGCCCATCATCTCGAGGCATTGCTGCGTGGCGAAATCCACCGTCGAGTTGGTGGTCAGCAGGATACGCTCGCCCTGAATGCTGGAGGGGTCATCGCGGAAGCCGTCAATGGCGTCATTGCTGGCCATCAGCGCGTTGCCCGCACTCTCGTCATTGGTGATGCCGATGGTCATCAGGCCGTAGCGCGCCGCGCCCAGCACGGCCGGGACCGACCCGGTGCCACCCACATCCCAGTCATTCGCCTGCGCGGCGGCGATCTGCGGCGCGCCTGCCGGGAAGGTGGGGAAGCTCGGGTCAAGGCCCACTTCCGCCCACCAGCCGAATTCGGTCGCCAGATAGAAGGGCAACGCCCAGTAGAGCGCGGGCTGATAGCTGAGATTGATGGGCGTCAGGTCCTCTGCCTGTGCCGGTGCCATCGTCGTGAAGCTTGCCGCAGTGGCCAGCGCCACGGCCTTGAAGGTGAGTTTCATTTTGGTCGTCCTCCCAGTGGTTATTGATGGGGTATCAGGCGTGCTGTGCCGCCTTTTCCTCGCGCAAGCTGCGCCAGATATGCGTGCGCAGATGCACGAAGCTCTCGAGGTCCATCACATCCTCGATCTTCTCGTGGCTGTCCCAGTCCTCGGCATTGCGGATCGAGGCGACATCCAGCACTTCCTTGATCCGCCCCGGCGCGCGGGTCATGATCGCCACGCGGTCGGCCAGATAGACGGCCTCTTCCACCGCATGGGTGATGAACAGCACCGTGCGCGGGTTCTTGCGCGCCAGCCGCACCAGTTCCTCCTGCATCACCACGCGGGTCTGCGCGTCGAGCGCGCCGAAGGGCTCGTCCATCAGCAGCACATCGGGGTCCAGCACATAGGCGCGCGCGATCGCCACGCGCTGCTGCATGCCGCCCGAAAGCTGGTGCGGAAAGTGCTTTGCGTAATGCGTGAGGTTCATCAGCTCGAGGATCGCCGCGATGCGCTTGCTGCGCTCGGCACTGCCGACATTGAGATTGCGCAGCCCCAGATCGATGTTGTCATAGACCGATTTCCACGGAAACAGCGCGAATTGCTGGAACACCACGGCGCGGTCGGGGCCGGGCCGCTTGATCGGCGTGCCATCGACCGAGACAGTGCCGTCGGTCGCATCCTCGAACCCCGCAACCATGCGCAGGCAGGTGGTCTTGCCGCAGCCCGACGGGCCGACGATGGCGACAAATTCCTTGTCGCGGATCTCGAGATTGATGTCCTTGAGCGCCTCGAAGCCCGACGCGCGCGACCCGAATATCTTGCCGACATTCTCGAACTGGATCACACCCATATCCGCTCCTCCCCCTCTCTCTGCCTCAGTTTTCCAGCCCGCGGCGTTTCTGGATGACGCGCTCGACCCCGCGCAGCGCCGTGTCGAGCGCCAGCCCCACCAGCCCGATCGCCACCATCCCCGCCATCACGGTATGCGTCTGCACATTCGCCTGCCCCTGCACCATCATGTAACCGACGCCCGCCGAGGCCACGATCAGCTCGGCGCCGACAAGGCTTTGCCAGCCCAGCCCCGCCGAGACCCGCAGCCCCGAGATGATCGAGGGTACGGACGAGGGCAGCAGCACTTCCATGATCACCCGCCGCGAGGGCGTGCCGAGCATGTTGGCGGCCTCGATCAGACGCGGATCGACGAATTTCGCGCCGCGATAGGCGTTGATCACGCAAGGCGGGAAAGCGCCCGCGAAGATGATCATGATCGGCCCGCCGATCCCGGTGCCGAACCACAGCGCCGCGAAGGGCACCCAGGCGATGGGGGCCACGAAACGCAGCGCGTCGAAAAGCGGCGAGACGATCTCGTCGAGCAGCTGGTACCAGCCCATCAGCAGCCCCAGCGGAATGCCGATGGCCGCCGCCAGCAGGAACCCATAGGCAAAGCGCATGAAGCTCGCGCCCAGATGCCCCGGCAGGGTCGCACCAGCGAAACGGCGGTCGATCAGCGCCGTGAAACGCTCATAGACCTCGAATGGCGACGGCAGAAAGATGTTCGAGACAAGCCCGCTCATCGACATGCCCTGCCAGAACCCGAGGAAGCAGGCGAGGCCCAGAAAACCAAGGCCGATGGATTGAAGGAGGCTGATCTGACGGTTCATCGCGTCACCCTTTCGCGGCCAGAGCGGCGGTGTTCCAGCGCAGCGCGCGCGCCTCGGCCAGCCCGAGGATCCGCGTCGTCCCCCAGCCGAGGATCGCCACCGCGATCATGCCGACCAGGATCATGCCGGGATACAGGTCCTGCTGCGCCACATTCAGCACCCGGCCGATCCCGTAGAAGGCGCCGACCAGCTCGGCGGCGACCAGCGTGGTCCAGGACGCCTGCAGCGACAGGCGCAGCCCGGTGAAGATCATCGGGCTGGCGCCGGGAACCAGCACCTCGGTCACGAAGCGGAATTTCGGCATGCCGAGCATGTAGGCGGCCTCCAGCACGGGGCGGTCGATATTGCGCACGCCGGCGAAGGTGTTGATGACCGAGGGCACGAAGGCCGAGAACCAGATCACCATGATCTTGGCGGCATCGCCCAGCCCCAGCCACAGGATCGCCAGCGGAATCCAGGCCAGCGGCGGGATCGGGCGGATGATCAGGAAAATCGGGTTGATGACGGCTTCGGCCCGGCGGCTCCAGCCCATCAGCAGCCCCAGCGGCCCCCCGGTCGCGATGGCGAACAGAAAGCCCATCACCACCAGCCGCAGCGAGTTGTAGACATGCAGTGTCAGATCGCCGCCGCCATAGCCGCGCCCAGAGACATGGACAAGCGCGGACCAGGTCTCGGCCGGTGACGGAAACCGGCCCGACGGGATGATCCCGAAGACAGTCGTCAGGCCGAACCACAGGACAAACGCGACCGCGATTGTCGCCAACCCTATCGAGACTCTGCGTGGCACCCGAACCCTCCCCCCTCAGTGAGTTCGCAAGTACGAAATGTGTATGTAAACGCTTTCATACTCGATCATGCCCTGTCAAGAATTTTCTTGAAATCCGTCGAAACGTGCTGTCATACTGAAAATTAAGCGCAGGTTTCTGATGTAAATTTTCATGAGGACGAGGTATGCCGCGCCATCGCAAGCCCACCCTCGACGACATCGCCCGCGAGTCGGGGCACTCTATCGCGACAGTCTCGCGCGCCATGTCGCAGCCCGAATTGCTGCGCCCGAACACGTTGGAGCGGATCCGCGAGGTGGCCGCGCGGCTGGGCTATGTCCCAAACCGGCGCGCCCGGGCGCTGGCTTCGGGACATTCCGAGGCCATCGGCGTGGTGGTGCCGACGCTCAATTCGCCGATCTTCTCGTCTGCCCTGCAGGAGATGCAGCGCAGCTTCGCCGCCAACGGGTTCCAGCTGCTGATCGCGTCGCATGAATACGACCCGGCAAGCGAAGCGGCGGCGCTGGGGCAGCTCATCTCGCATGGCGTGGACGGGCTGGTGATCGTCGGCGCGCGGCGGCCCCGCGCGTCCTGGGCGCTGCTCGAGGCGGCCAAACTGCCGCTGGTGCAGATCTGGGAAGGGCGGCCCGACCATGACCGGGTGACTGTGGACAACCAGCAGGCAGGCTATCTGGTGGCCCGATATCTGCTGGATATCGGACATCGCCGCTTCGGGGTCATCTGCGGGCATATGCTGAACAACGACCGCCAGTCGGCGCGGGTCGATGGGATCCGCGAAGCCCTTGCGCAGGACGGGCTGACCCTTGCCCGGACGCAGATCAGCGAACAGGCCCTGACGATCAGTGCGGGCAGAGCCGGTTGCATGACCTTGCTGGAAATGCTGCCACGCCCGACAGCGATGATAGGCACTGCCGACCTGCTGGCCATCGGCGCAAGCTTCGAGGCCCAGGGGCGCGGGATCAGCGTGCCTGACGCGTTGTCGGTTGCCGGCATCGACAATGTCGATGTGGCGGCGCATCTGTCCCCTTCGCTGACCACTGTCGATATTCCTGCCGCCAATATCGGGGCGGAAGCCGCCGCCCTGATGCTGCGCCGTGTCCGGCAGGGCGATGCAACGCCGGGTACAAGCGTCTCGCTTCCGGTCACGCTGGTTGTCCGCCACTCGACCGCGCGCCCTGTCTGACCTCAGCGCCCATGGGACGGATCAGGCAGATAGCGTCACCGAGTGATTCTGGCTCTTCGTCGCCGCCAAGGAGCAAGAATGAGCAGGAAACGCATGACCCGAAAGCGATTTTCCGCCATGACCGCACGCACAGGGGCATCCGCGCCATCCCCCGTCCGGCACGAGAGAGGCGCCCTGCCCCAAGTACAATCTGTGACCTATACCGACGGGTCGTACACGCACGGACTGGCAGGGGCAGAGGGACTCGAACCCCCGACCCTCGGTTTTGGAGACCGATGCTCTACCAACTGAGCTATACCCCTTGGGTCCGTGTCGCCACGCTTAGGTGAGGCGGGGGCCAAGATCAAGCGGAAACCGGCGCGCGCCGCATCGCCCGTGCAGCCGGTCGGGCGGCGCACGATCCCTACCGCCGTGGCCGGGCGCGCGGATCGGTGCCACCCGACAATGCTGACGCAGCCGCCTCGAGCGCGGCCAGATCGCCCCCGCAGATCGCGGCCTCATGCGCGACGACATGCGCGATGGGCCAGTCCCACCAGCGCAACTCCAGCAGGCGCGCGACGGTCTCTGGCGCAAAGCGCGGGCGCAGCACCCGCGCGGGGTTGCCGATGACCACCTGATAGGGCGCGACCGTGCCGCCCACCACGGCGCCCGCGCCGATGATCACCCCGTCCCCGATCCGCGCGCACGGCAGAATGCGCGCGCCCTGACCGATCCAGACATCATTGCCGATGACGATGTCCCGCCCCGGCCCGGGCAGCGACGGGGCATCTTCAAACCGGCGATGGAAAATGGCGAAGGGAAAGCTCGAGAACCCGTCATACCGGTGATTGGCCGAGGCGGTGATGAACAGCACCGAATCGGCGATCTGGCAGAACTTGCCAAGGATCAGCCGGTCGCGCGAGAACTCATAGAGATAGGGCGCGAGGGCGTGGGCCCAGTCCTCGGGCGGGGCCTCGGAGCTGGCATAGGTATACGCACCGATCTGCCAGCGCGGGTGGTCGATCACCGCACGCAGGAACACCGTGTCGCGATGCAGCGTCCCGTCGGCGAGCGTGATGGGATAGCGCGTGTCGGGTGCTGGAAAGGCGCTGGTCATCCTGGTCCTCTGTCGAAAGTATGGCGCGGGACGCGAAAGCGCCCGCGAGCGGGGCATGGGCGGTTGGGTGGGCTCCACTCGCGGGCGCTTGCCGCCTGATGGCGGCACGGACGTCCGCCAGCGGGGCGGCTCTTACACGTCGTCAAGCAAGAACCCGCCCGATTGCCGCGCCCAGAGCCTTGCATAGAGCCCCTCTTGCGCCAGCAATTCCGAATGCGTGCCCTGCTCGATGATGCGCCCCTGATCCATCACGATCAGCCGGTCCATCGCCGCGATGGTCGAGAGCCGGTGCGCAATGGCGATCACGGTCTTGCCCTCCATCAACCGCGTAAGCTGCGCCTGGATCGCGGCCTCGACTTCGGAATCGAGCGCCGAGGTCGCCTCGTCCAGGATCAGGATCGGCGCATCCTTCAGCGCCACCCGCGCAATCGCGATCCGCTGGCGCTGCCCGCCCGACAGCTTCACCCCGCGCTCGCCCACATGCGCCTCGAGCCCGCGGCGGCCCTGCGCGTCGATCAGATCGTCGATGAAGTCGCGCGCCTCGGCCAGATCGGTCGCGGCATGGATCTGGTCTTCGGTCGCATCGGGGCGGCCATAGGCGATGTTGTCGCGCACCGACCGGTGCAGAAGCGCCGTGTCCTGCGTCACCATACCGATGGCCGCGCGCAAGCTGTCCTGCGTCACGCGCGAGATGTCCTGCCCGTCAATGGTGATGCGGCCCTGATCGACCTCGTAGAAGCGCAGGAGCAGATTCACCAGCGTCGATTTACCGGCCCCCGAGCGGCCCACGAGCCCCACCTTCTCGCCCGGCGCGATGTCGAGGGTGAGGTCCTCCAGCACGGCCGGTTTGCGCGCGCCACCGCCTGCGTAGCGGAAGGTCACCCCCTCGAAGCGCACGCGGCCCGCCTTGGCGCGCAGGGGCTGCGCGTCCGGCGCATCGGCGATGAGTTTCGGCTGCGAGAGCGTCGCGACCCCGTCGCGCACGGTGCCGATATTCTCGAAAAGCTGGGCGAATTCCCACATGATCCAGTGCGACATGTTCCCCAGCCGCAGCGCCAGCGGGATCGCCACTGCCAGTGCGCCCAGCTCGACCCGGCCATTCAGCCACAGCCACAGCCCCAGCCCCGTCACCCCCGCCGTCAGCAGCGCGTTGATGACGTTGACACCCACATCCTGCCACGCCACCAGCCGGAATTGCCGGTAGACCGTCTGCAGGAAGCTGTCGAGCCCCTCGCGCGCGTAGGTCTCCTCGCGGTCGGAATGGATGAACAGCTTGACCGTGGCGATATTGGTGTAGCTGTCCACGATGCGCCCGGTCATCATCGCGCGCGCATCGGCCTGTTGCTGGCTGACCCGCCCCAGCCGCGGCACGATCACCCACAAGAGACCCCCATAGGCGAAGGACCACAGCAGGAAGGGCAGTGCCAGCCAGCCATCCTGCGTCGCCGCCAGCCACAGCGTGCCAAGGAAATAGGCGCCGATATAGACGACCACATCCATCAACTTCATCACCACCTCGCGCACCGACAGCGCGGTCTGCATGAGTCGCGTGGCGATGCGGCCTGCGAATTCGTCCTGGAAATAGCCCATCGACTGGCCCAGCAGCCAGCGATGCGCCTGCCAGCGGATGCGCTGCGGGAAATTGCCGATGATGACCTGATACATGACCAGCGCGCCCATCACCGACACGATGGGCAGCACGATCAGTTGCAGCACCCCCATGCCCGCCAGCCGCGCGCCCTCTTCCGCTAGGAATCGCTCGGGGCCAAGCTCGGTCATCCGGTTCACCAGCGTGCCCAGATAGCCGATCAGGATGATCTCGATGATGGCGAACACCGCCGAGAGCCCCGACATGGCCAGCAGCCAGGGCAGGATCGGGCGGGCGAAATGGATGGTGAAACCCCAGAGGGTGCCAGGCGGGCGCGTGGGGGCTTCGGGCGGATAAGGGTCGATCCGCTGTTCGAAATAGGAAAACGGGGTCTGCATGGACTTGATCCATAGAAAAGGGGCGTGTGAACCTCACACGCCCCTTGAAGATCAAGGCGCAGAGGCTTGATTAAGCGATGATTTTCGACACCACACCGGCGCCGACGGTGCGGCCGCCTTCACGGATGGCGAAGCGCAGTTTCTCTTCCATCGCGATCGGCGCGATCAGCTCGACCGTGAATTTCAGGTTGTCGCCCGGCATCACCATCTCGGTGCCTTCGGGCAGTTGAACCATGCCGGTCACATCCGTCGTGCGGAAGTAGAATTGCGGGCGGTAGTTGGCGAAGAACGGCGTGTG
>PXES01000134.1 GCA_003564655.1 Paracoccaceae bacterium | reverse complement strand
GTGGCGGAGAGAGCGGGATTCGAACCCGCGAGACGGTTTCCCGCCTACACGCTTTCCAGGCGTGCGCCTTCGACCACTCGGCCACCTCTCCGGTGCGGACCTCTTATCTTGAGCCTGACAGGGTTTTCAAGCCATGTTTCCGCGCGCCTTGTTCCAAGAACTTCCGCTGCATGCGTTCGCGGGCGGAATGACGGGTGGCCACAGCCTCTGCCGTCAAGTGATGCGCCTCAAGCGGCCAGCAGCGAAAGTGCTTGCGCGTGCAGCCGCGGGTTGGCGGACGCGACGATCTGCCCGCCGCCCGTCGCGGGCCCGCCCTGCCAGTCGGTGACAACGCCGCCTGCGGCGCGGATCACGGCCAGGGGCGCCGCGATGTCGAACGGCTTCAGCCCGGCCTCGATCACGAGGTCGATCTGCCCGGCGGCCAGCAGCGCATAGGCATAGCAGTCCATGCCGTAGCGCGTAAGCAGCACGCGGTCGCGCACGCGCGCAAAGGCGTCGCGCTCTGCAGTGGTTCCGATCTCAGGGAAAGTCGTGAACAGGATTGCCTGCGACAGATCGTCCGTCGGGCGCGTGCAAAGCCGACTGCGCCCGCGCGGACCATCGAGCTGCGCCTGACCCAGCCCACCCAGGAAGCGCTCGCCGATATAGGGTTGGTCTATGACACCCAGAAAAGGCCCCTGTGCGTCGGTCAGCGCGATCAGGACGCCCCAGCAGGGTGTCCCGGCGAGAAAGCCGCGCGTGCCATCGACCGGATCCAGGACCCAGGTCAGGCCGGAGCGGCCCGCCACGGGGGGGAACTCCTCGCCCAGGATGCCGTCTTCGGGGTGGTGCCGGGCGAGATAGGCGCGCATCGCCTGCTCGGCAGCGCGATCGGCTTCTGTCACCGGATCGAACTCCAAAGTCTGTTTGCTGTCGGATGTCAGCTGCGCGCTACGGAACCAGGCCAGCGTTTCGCGCCGCGCCAGCTCGGCCAGCGCATGGCAGCTTGCGACATATTGCTCTTTCACCGCGTCGTCGAGGCGGTCTCGGTCAAGCACCACGCGTCTCACACCCCAGTATCAAAAGACGACAATGCAGAGGGCGAGCGTGGGCAGACCCGCAGGGCCGATCACGTCCGATCCTTTCAGGCCACCTGCCCCAGCGACCGGGCGAGGTCGAACAGCCGCCGCCGCTGGCTTTCGGGGATTGCGTAATATGTCCGCAGCAACTCAAGCGTTTCCTTCTTCTCGAGCAACTGGGCGGTGTCGCTGTCGGCACTCGAGTCGACTGCAAGACCGTCGAAAAAGTAACTCGGCGCCACGCCCAGCGCCTGCGAGATGTCCCAGAGCCGGGAGGCGGAGACCCGATTGGACCCGGTCTCGTATTTCTGGATCTGCTGGAATTTGATGCCGACGGCTTCGGCGAGCTGTTGCTGGGTCATCCCGACCAGCCACCGACGATGCCGGATCTTCTGCCCGACATGCTTGTCGACCTGATGAACCATATTGCGACTCCCCACTCACATGTTGTGCCGGTTTGCTTGCCGATCACTGCAAGCACCGCACAATTCCTTGAACCTGATGCCGTTGTCAAAACGCCTTTAGCGCGAAATCCGAACTTTCTCACCGCAGACGCGCAAGGGGCTGATAGCAACAGCGCCGCACGCTGGCAGCAAAATTCCGCGTGTATCTGAAGTTTACGCTACGCAAGCTGCAAAATGCAATGCAAGTTGCACTCAACCATTGCGAGAACCTGCATGTGCAGGGCTGGCGCGTGTGACGCAAGCCCGACGGGCGGCTTGCGCAGCGTGTAGTGCGGAATCGGGCTTGCCTCGGCGCAGGCCCCGCGCCACCGTAAGCGCCTAGTTCCTGCGCCGCGGAGGGTCCATGCGCGCTGTCCGACTTCTGGCGCATGATGCGCCGCCTTGCCTTCAGGACATCCCGGCGCCCGATCTCGGGCCGGGGCAGCTGCGCATCGAGGTCGCGGCCTGCGGGCTGAATTTTGCCGATCTGCTGATGATCAAGGGCACGTATCAGGACTGCCCGCCACTGCCCTTCACCCTGGGTCTCGAAGTCGCAGGGAGGGTGGCTGCGCTCGGCGAGGGTGTGCGCGGGCTGGAACCCGGCCAGCGGGTTGCCGCCTTCACAGGGCAGGGGGGGCTGGCCGAGCAGGTGGTCTGCGACGCGAATCGCTGCGTGCCCTTGCCTGCGGACATGCCCTTTGCCGAGGCAGCGGGCTTTCCCATCGCCTATGGCACGTCTCATCTGGCGCTGGTGCACCGTGCCGGGCTGCGCGCGGGCGAAACGCTGGTCGTGCTGGGGGCGGCGGGCGGTGTCGGGCTGACCGCGGTCGAGATCGGCGCGGCACTGGGCGCGCGGGTGATCGCCGTGGCCCGCGGCGCGGCCAAGGCGGCGGTCGCGCGGCAGGCCGGGGCGGAGCTTTGTCTCGACAGCGATACGGTCGATCTGCGGGCCGAACTGAAAGCGCTGGGTGGTGTCGATGTCGTCTATGACGCGGTGGGCGAGCCGATGGCGAGCGCGGCGCTGCGCGCGCTGCACCCCGAGGGACGCTTTCTCGCCATCGGTTTCGCGGGCGGCAAAGTGCCGCAGTTTCCCGCCAATATCCTGCTGGTGAAGAACCTGACCGTGATCGGGCTTTACTGGGGGGGCTATCTGGGATTCGCCCCGCAGGTGCTGACCGGCAGCCTGCGGGATCTGACGGAACTCTATGCGCAGGGCGGAATCCGCCCGCATATCAGCCATACCCTGCCGTTGGAGCGGTTTGACGAGGGATTGGCGCTGTTGCGGGACCGGCGCGCGACCGGAAAGGTGGTCGTCACTGTTGCCCCGACATAGACACCAAGCGCGCCGCCGACTGGCAGCAGGTCAAATCCCGTCCATTTCAGTCACGAAATCCTTGAAACCGTCGCAGTTCCCGACGATATTGCAGTCAAGATGAGGCGCGCGGAGCGTGCCTCCAGCGGATAATGGAGGTGAAAATGGCAGATTTGAATACTCTGCGCGCTCAGGCCCAGGCCGGAAATGCGCGCGCCGCCCAGATCGATGTCGGTCTGCGCGAGCACATGAACAAGGTCTATGGCACCATGTCGGTGGGCATGCTCATCACGGGTGCCGCCGCATGGGCCATCGCCGGGCTGGCGACGACCACGGATCCGTCGGCGGCCGTGGCGCAACTGCCCAATGGCACGATGCTGAATGCACTCGGCGGGGCGATCTACATGTCGCCGCTGCGCTGGGTGATCATGTTCGCGCCGCTGGCCTTCGTGCTGTTCGGCTGGGGCGCGCTGATGCGCCGGGCCTCGGCCGCCGGCGTGCAACTCGGCTTCTTCATCTTCGCAACCGCCATCGGCCTGTCGCTCAGCTCGATCTTCCTGGTCTTCACCAGCTACTCGATCACGCAGACCTTCTTCGTGACGGCGATCGCCTTTGCCGGGCTCAGCCTGTTCGGCTACACGACCAAGCGTGACTTGTCGGGGATGGGCACCTTCCTGATCATGGGGGTGATCGGCCTGATCGTGGCGATGATCGTCAATCTGTTCCTGCAAAGCCCGGCGATGATGTTTGCCATCTCGTCCATCGGCATCCTGATCTTCGCCGGCCTGACGGCGTTCTACACGCAGCACATCAAGAGCGAATATGTCGCTCACGCGGCGGCTGGCGATCAGGAGTTTCTGGACAAGGCCGCAGTGGATGGCGCGCTGTCGCTTTACATCAGCTTCCTGAACATGTTCCAGTTCCTGCTGATGTTCCTCGGCCAGCAGGAATGACCCTGGCCGCAAGCTGACTGGTGCAGCGCCCTGCGCCTCGAGAACCCCGCCACCGGCGGGGTTCTTGCGTTTGCGAGGGAGGGCAGCGCATCGCCGCGCTGCAACAGGGCCGGGGAAAATCCGCGTGGTCCGCCTGTGCAGGTGACAGCGCCGGGCGCGCTGGGTAGAGAAGACTCGACGCCGCGCGAAACAGGCGGCAGGGGCAGCGACATGCAGGGTGAGGCACAGAGAATCGGGGTGATCGACCGCCTGCTGGCGCGCTGGTTTGCCCTGCGGCAGGCCCCGCTGGCACTGGTGTCCCAGCCCGAGCCGCGCATGGTCGGCCAGTTCGCGCGCGGCCAGCAGATGCTGGCGGGAAACTTCCTGATCGAGGGCGAGTTGCTGCTATCCCCCGGCGCCATCCCGTTCGAGCAGGGCGGGTCCGCCGCGCAAGAGGCGCTGCACGGCTTCGCCTGGCTCGACGATCTGGCCGCTGTGGGGGATGCGCGGGCGCGCAAGCTGGCGCAGGCGGGGGTGATGGCGTGGATCACGCGCTACGGGCGCGGGGCCGGTCCGGGCTGGGGGCCGGGGCTGACCGGGCGCCGCCTGATCCGCTGGATCGCCCATGCGCTGCTTCTCATGCAGGGGATGGGCGCCGATGATCAGTCGCGCCTGCTGCGCGCGATGGCGCAGCATGCGGCGCTGCTGTCGCGCCGCGCCGGGCGCGCGGCCCCCGGCCTGCCGCGAATCGAGGCGCATGTCGGCCTTCTGTATGCTGCGCTGTCGCTCGAGGCGATGGAGTCGCGAATCGGCCCGGCCAGCGCGGCAGTCCTGTCCGCCGCCGAGCGCCAGATCGGCCCCGATGGCGGTGTCGCCACCCGCAACCCCGAGGAGTTGCTGCAGATCTTCGAATTGCTGACCTGGGCGGCGCAGGCGCTGGCCGATCACGACCGCCCCGTCGGCACAAAGCTTGGCGCGTTGCTCGACCGTGTGGCGCTGGCGCTGCGGGCGCTGCGCCACGCCGATGGCGGGCTGGCGCGGTTTCACGGCGGCGGGCGCGGGGCCGAGGGGGTGCTGGCCGCAGCCTTGGGCGTGCATGACATGCTGCGCCCGGGTCAGGCGCTGCGCCCGCCCGATACGACGATGGGCTATGCGCGGCTGTCCGCCGGGCGCTGCACGGTGATCATCGACGCGGCCCGGCCACCGCTCAGGGCCGCCCCCGCCCGCGCCCATGCCGCGACACTCGCGTTCGAGCTGACCTCGAACCGGCGCGCGGTGATCGTGTCCTGCGGCGACGGGCGCGTCTTCGGCCCCGACTGGCACCGCGCCAGCCGCGCCACTGCCTCGCATTCCACGCTCGCCTTCGAGGGGTATTCCTCGGCCCGTTTCGCGACGCTGCGAAAGGCCCGGCTGGAGCTTGCCGAGGGGCCGCGCAAGGTGGGGATGGAATTCCGCCACGCGCCCCACGCCCGCGCCGTGGCGCTGTCGCATGACGGCTATCTGTCCACGCACGGGCTTGAACATCTGCGATACCTGGATCTGTCGGCGGATGGCCGCGTCCTGTCGGGCGAGGATATGCTGGTCGCCCCCTCGCGCACGGCAAGGCGCCGGTTTGACGAGGTGCTGGCCCGCACCGGCGGCAGCGGCGCGCCCTTTGCGCTGCGCTTTCACCTGCCCCCCGAGGCCGACGCCTCGCTGGACATGAACGGCACCGCAATCTCGATCGCGCTGCGCTCGGGTGAGATCTGGGTGTTTCGTGCAGGCGGGCTGCAGATCGCGCTGGCGCCCTCGGTGTATCTGGAGAAAGGCCGCCTGAAACCGCGCCCCACGCAGCAGATCGTGTTGTCCTCGCGCGCCACAGGCTATACCAGCCGCCTCACCTGGAACCTCGCCAAGGCGCAGGAGAGCCCGGGGCTGGTGCGCGACCTCGTGCAGGACGAGCCGCTGGCCGTGAGCGACCTGTAGCCCTTGCAAAGCCTGGAAAGACCCGCATGACCGACCTCGCCCCGTTGCGCCGCGCCCTGATCTCCGTCTCTGACAAGACCGGGCTGATCGACCTTGCCAAGGCATTGGCGGCGCGCGATGTGGCGCTGGTCTCGACCGGCGGCACGGCGCGGGCGCTGCGCGCGGCCGGGCTTGCCGTGCAGGACGTGGCGGATCTGACCGGCTACCCCGAAATGATGGATGGCCGCGTCAAGACGCTGCACCCGGCCGTGCATGGCGGTCTGCTCGCGCTGCGCGAGGACGAGGCGCATATCGGCGCGATGAAGGCGCATGGCATCGCGCCCATCGATCTGCTGGTGGTCAATCTCTACCCGTTCGAGGAGACCGTCGCGCGCGGTGCCGATTATGCCGAGGCCGTCGAGAATATCGACATCGGCGGCCCGGCAATGATCCGCGCGGCGGCCAAGAATCACGCCCATGTCACCGTTGTGACCGACCCCGAGGATTACTTGCCGCTCTTGTCGGAACTCGACGCGCAAGAGGGGCGCACGCGGCTGAGCTTCCGCCAGACCCTCGCGCAGCGCGCTTATGCGCGGACGGCGGCCTATGATGCGGCGGTCTCGACCTGGATGGCGGGGGCGACGGGCGCGGCCGCGCCGCGCCGCCGTGCCTTTGCCGGGACGCTTGCCCAGACGCTGCGCTATGGCGAGAACCCGCATCAGGCCGCCGCCTTCTACCGCGATGGCACGGACCGGCCCGGCGTTGCCACAGCCACCCAGCTGCAGGGCAAGGAGCTGAGCTACAACAACATCAACGACACGGATGCCGCATTCGAGTTGGTCTCGGAATTCCTGCCCGCGGACGGGCCGGCCTGCGTGATCGTCAAGCATGCCAATCCCTGCGGCGTGGCGCGCGGCGCAACGCTGGCCGAAGCCTACGCCCGCGCGCATGACTGCGACCGGACCTCGGCCTTCGGCGGTATCGTGGCGCTGAACGGGCCGCTGGACCTGGCGACCGCGCAGGCGATCACCGAGATCTTCACCGAGGTGGTGATCGCGCCCGGCGCCAATGCCGATGCCATCGCGCATTTCGCCACCCGCAAGAACCTGCGCCTGCTGACCACGCCGGGCCTTGCCAACCCCGCGGCACCCGGCCTCGCCTGGCGGCAGGTGGCGGGCGGGTTTCTGGTGCAGGACCGCGACAATGGCGCGACCAGCGCCGAGGATCTGCGCGTTGTCACGCAGCGCCCGCCCACCGAAGCAGAGATCGCCGATCTGCTGTTTGCGTGGAAGGTCGCCAAGCATGTGAAATCGAACGCCATCGTCTATGCGCGCGACGGGGCCACGGTTGGCATCGGCGCGGGCCAGATGAGCCGCATTGATTCGACGCGCATCGCCGCGCAGAAGGCACGCGACATGGCCGAGAAGCTGGGCCTCGAGACTGCCCCGACGCAAGGTTCGGTCGTCGCTTCGGATGCGTTCTTTCCGTTTGCGGACGGGCTGGTCGCCGCGGCCGAGGCCGGAGCGACGGCGATCATCCAGCCGGGCGGGTCGATGCGCGATGCAGACGTGATCGCCGCGGCGGACGCGGCGGGGCTCGCCATGGTCTTCACCGGCCAGCGCCACTTCCGGCACTGAGGGGGGGCGGCGATGCGCATTGCCATCGGCACGATTCTGGTGACCATGGTCATCGACCAGGCCAGCAAATGGGCCGTGATCGACCGGCTGGCGCTCGACCAGCGGCTCTTCGTGCCGGTCTTCGACCCCTATCTGAATTTCGTCATGGCGTGGAATACCGGCATCAATTTCGGGCTGTTCGGTTCGGACAGCGCAGTTCTGCGCTATGCGCTGATCGTGCTTGCACTGGCGATCTGCGCGGGCGTCTGGATCTGGGTGCGCCGCGAAGGGGCAGGGCGGTGGATGCAGATCGGCGCGGGGCTGCTGATCGGCGGCGCGCTGGGCAATGTCATCGACCGGGTTCGCTGGGGGGCGGTGGCGGATTTCATCAACATGTCATGCTGCGGCATCCGCAACCCTTTCGCCTTCAATATCGCCGATGCGGCGATCTTTGCCGGCGCGGTATTGCTGATCGTGGTTTCCGGACGCGGCAGCGCGGATCGCAAGGATGGCTGAATTGCGACGCGCTCGGTCAGCAGGGGCGTGACGCGCGCCTCGCAATGCGTTAAGCACAGGGCGAGGACGACAAGGACAGGGGGTCTCGATGGCAAGGCGGCAGGTGATTTTCGCGGCCCTGGGTGCAGCGGCGCTGGGCCTTGGCGCGTGTTCGGGCCCGGACGAGCCGATCCTGATGCACGCCGCAAGCGAGACACGCGGACCTGACGAGTTCGGAATCATTCCCACCCTTCCGCTCGAGATGCCACCCGACCTTGCCCAGCTTCCGCCGCCCAATCCCGGAGGGACGAACCGGGTCGATCCGCAGCCGCGCGCCGATGTCGCCCGCGCGCTGGGCGGCAGCGCCGCCGCCGCGACCGGGCCGGGCGCCCTTGATGGCGGGATCGTCAACCATGCCAGCCGTTTCGGCCGCGACGCGGGCATTCGCGACCGGCTCGCCGCCGAGGATCTGGAGCATCGTCGCCGCAACCGGGGCCGCCTGCTGGAGCGGCTGTTCGCCGTCAATGTCTATCACAACGCCTATCGCGACATGTGGCTTGACAAGGACGCCGAGTTGCAGCGCTGGCGGCGCGCTGGTGTGCGCACCCCGACGGCGCCGCCCTCCGAGTAGCGTCCGACCGACGGCACCGAAGAGTTTTCTCGTCCGCGGTCCGATTCGGGCTATTCTCCAGTTTTTGGCACAGTGCTGAGAAAGGGAGGAGACCCATATGCTGAGACCTGTTTTCATGGCCTGTTCACTGGCCTTTGCGGCTGCCCCCGGGTGGAGTGACAGCCACGACCATGACCACGACCACCCGGCTGTCGAACGCACGCCCTCGCCCGAGGGCGCGATGGTCTACTTCATTACGCCTGGGGACGGCGAGACCGTGTCGAACCCCGTCACCTTCCGCTTTGGTGCGCGCGGGATCGGGGTCGCACCGGCCGGGGCGAATTGGCCGGATACCGGTCATCACCATATGCTCATCAACATCGACCCCGCGGATGTGGATCTGAATTCATCCATGCCCTTTGACGAGCAGAACCTGCATTTCGGGGGTGGCCAGACCGAGGTGACGCTCGATCTTCCGACCGGGACGCACACCTTCGTTTTGGTCATGGCGGATGACTTCCACATCCCGCACGACCCGCAGCTGATCTCCGAGGTCATCACCCTGACGGTCGAATAGGTCGCGACAGAGCGCCCGCGAGCGGAGCCCACCCACCCGCCCATGCCCCGCTCGCGGGCGCTTGCCCCCCGTTCCGGGGCGCGGGGCCACGGTGCAAAGCCACGGCACCCCCCCTGGACGACGCGCAGCGCAGCGGCTCGCACGGCGCACACTATTGCGTGCCCCCACTTGATTCCGCGGCCCCCGGCAGTAGCTTCGGCGCAAGTTCACCCCCGGAGGCCCACCCCATGCTCCTGCGCCCTCTCGCCATCGCGGCCCTGCTGACGCTCGCCCTGCTACGCCCGGCCAGTGCCGAACCGGTCACGCATCATGTGCTCGACAACGGGCTCGAGGTGGTGGTGATCGAGGATCGCCGCGCGCCGGTCGTCGTCAACATGGTGTGGTATCGCGCCGGGGCCGCGGACGAGCCGCCGGGCCAGTCCGGCATCGCGCATTTCCTCGAGCATCTGATGTTCAAGGGCACCGAGACGACCGATCCGGGCGAATTCTCGGCCGTGGTCGAGGCAAATGGCGGGCGGGATAATGCCTTTGTGTCATGGGATTACACCGGGTTCTTCCAGCGTGTCGCCGCTGACCGGCTGGACCTGATGATGGAGATGGAGGCCGACCGCATGGTCAATCTCTCCTTCACCGATGCCGAGTGGCTGCCCGAGCGCGGTGTGATCCTCGAGGAGCGCGGCCAGGTGCTGGAAAGCCGCGTCGGCGCGCAGTTCAACGAGACGATGCTCGCCGCACACTACAAGGCGCACCCCTACGGCGTGCCGATCCTCGGCTGGCGGCACGAGATGGAGACGCTGACCGGCGATATGGCGATGGAGTTCTACGATGCCCATTACGGCCCCAACAACGCCGTGGTGGTCATCGCGGGCGATGTCGACACGGACGCGGCCATCGCCGAGGCCGAGCGGCATTTTGGCCCGATCGCGCCCAATCCGAATATCGGTCCTCGCGCCCGCCCGATGGAGCCGCCGCATCTGGCGGAGCGCCGCCTGACGTTTGAGGATTCGCGCGTCGGCACGCCCTATGTCAGCCGCCTCTACCTCGCCCC
>PXES01000053.1 GCA_003564655.1 Paracoccaceae bacterium | reverse complement strand
TCACCCACCTGCTCGAACTCGAAGGGCACTTTGGTGGACATGGCGGGCGAGGTCACCCAGCCACCGTTTTCCCAGTGGCGCACCTCGGCCGTGACCTCGCGGATATTGATCTCGGGGTTGAAATTGGTGGCGAAGGGGTGGCCGTGATCGCCGCCATTGCAGTCCAGAATGTCGATCTGGCGAATGCCCGACAGGTAATGCTTGCGGATATACGCGGCGAAGATGCTGGTCACGCCCGGGTCGAAGCCTACGCCCAGCGTGGCCATCAGCCCGGCCTGCTTGAAGCGATCATGCAGTTTCCACTGGTGCGAATACTCGAATTTCGCCTCGTCGGGGGGCTCGTAATTCGCGGTGTCAAGGTAATGCACGCCCGTCTTCAGGCAGGCCTCCATCAGTGCCAGGTCCTGATAGGGCAGCGCGAGGTTGACCAGAAGCGCAGGCTTCAACGTCTCGATCAGTGCGACAGTCTGGGCCACGTTGTCGGCATCGACCTGGTACGTCTCGATCTCGACGCCGGTACGGTCCTTCACGCTTGCGGCAATAGCCTCGCATTTCGACAGCGTGCGGCTGGCGACCGCGATGCGCCCCGGAAACAGGTCGCGATTCATCGCCATCTTGTGCAGTGTGACCGAGGCCACGCCCCCCGCGCCGATCACCAGAACGTCCTTGTTGTCAGGCATGCTCCTGCTCCTCATGCTCGTAATAGGTGTAGCCCGACAGGGCATCGCGATAGGTCTGCATCAGCATCCGGCGTTGCGCGGGGTTCAGCGCGCCCTCGCGCACGCCGCGCTCGACGATCCGCTTGAAGGCGTCCAGGCATTGCTTGGGCTCGTATTCCACATAGGCCATCACCTCGGCAACCGTGTCGCCCTCGACCTCGGATTGCAACTCCAGCACGCCATCCTCGTTGAAATCGACCGTGACGATATTGGTGTCGCCGAACAGGTTGTGCAGGTCGCCCAGCGTTTCCTGATAGGCGCCGACAAGGAAGATGCCGATGAAATACCGCGTGCCCGGCTGCAATTCATGGACGGGCAGCGCATTGCCGATCCCGTCGCCGAGGACGAAATGGTCGATCTTGCCGTCGCTGTCGCAGGTGATGTCGGACAGCACCGCGCGGCGGCCCGGCGTTTCATTCAGCCGTTGCAGGGGCGCGATGGGCACAAGCTGGTCGATGGCCCAGACATCCGGCAGCGACTGGAACAGCGAGAAATTCGCGCGGTAGATGTCGCGATGCGCGGAAAGTTCCTCGCGCACCTCGGCGGGCACGTCCGGGGTCTGGGCGACCAGGTCCTTGATGCGGCCAATGACATAGAGAAAGATCTGCTCGGCCCGCGCGACCTCCTCTATGCCGATGACGCCGCGCCGGAACAGTGCGCGCAACTCCTCGCGATAGTATTCGGCGTCGTTGAGGCATTCCTGCACCCGGCGCGGGGTCAGATAGCTGACGATCGCGGCCATGTCGGACAGCATGTGGTGGTCGTCTTCCTCGGGGGTGATCGGGGCGGAGCGGTCGAAATAGCTCGCCTCGAGGATGTCCGAGAGCAGCATCGAGGAATAGGCGACAATCGCGCGGCCCGATTCGGTGACCAGCGTGGGGTGCGGCACCTCGGCTTCGTCCATCTGGTATTTCACGGTCTCGACGATGTTGGCGCAGTATTCGTCCATCGTGTAGTTGATCGAGTTTTCCGAGGCCCGCGCCTCGCCCGTGTAGTCGATGCCCAGCCCCCCGCCGAGATCGAGATACTGCAGCGGCACGCCAAGGCGGCGCAATTCGGTGTAGAAGCGGCAGGCCTCGTCCACGGCCTGCCGGATGTCGATCACCTGCGGCACCTGGCTGCCCAGATGCGCGTGCTGCAGCACCAGACAGTCAAGCATCTCGGCGTCGCGCAGCTTGTCGACCAGATCGACGACTTCCTTCGTGGTCAGGCCAAAGGTCGAGCGGTCGCCGGAACTGTCGGCCCAGTTGCCCGTTACCCGGCGCGTGAGCTTGATGCGCACACCAAGTGCCGGCATCTCGCCCAGTCGCCTGGCCTCGGCGATGACGGTGTCGGCCTCGCCCGGTGATTCGATCACCAGCACGCAGTTGATACCTGCCTTGCGCGCGAGGATGCCCAGGCGGATGAACTCGGGATCCTTGATGCCGTTGCAGATCAGCAGCGCGCCCTTGGGCAGGTCGCGCGAGAGCGCGAGGATCAGCTCTGGCTTCGAGCCCGCCTCGAGCCCGAACTGGAAGGGGCGGCCATACTCGACGATGCGGTCGATCACCTCGGCCTGCTGGTTGACCTTGATCGGGAACACACCGCGATAGGTGCCCTGATAGTCATTCGCCGCGATGGCCTTGGCGAAGCTTGCATTCAGCGCCTCGAGCTGGCGGCGCAGGAACGCGCCCACCCGCACCAGAACCGGCGTATGGATGCCGCGCGCGTCGAGATTGTGCAGCAGATCCGGCAGGCTGGCGGGCGGTGCGTCCGGGCGGGCAGGGTTCACCAATCCCAGATCGCCATTATCCAGTTGCGCGAACATGCCCTGCGACCAGCGGTGGATCCCGTAGGACTGGAAGATCTCGTCGGACATGGGCTCTCCTGTCGGCTGGACACTGGCGTGGCCCGCATAGGGTGTCACTGTCGCGAGCGCAAGAAAGCGGGGGCCGAAGAGAGCGCTCGGATTGGCGGTTCAAGGGCAGATTTGCAATGTGACGCAGGGTTTTCAAGCCCGACAGCGCCACGTCAGGGCTTGTGCGGGGCGGGGCGGTCGGCTTTTCTGGTGATCACCGAACCGGCGGGAGGGCCGGGGTCAGGGAGGGACGAGCGTGACAGAACACCAAACCAAGCCGTGGGTCGCGGCCTATGGCGACGATATTCCGGTGACATTGCCCGAACCGGCCGACCGCTCGCTGGGCGCGCTGGTGGACCGGGCCTGCACCGAGTTCGGCCCGCGCCGTGCCTTTACCTGCGTGGTGCCCAACGGCATGAATGGCAGCCTGCGCTACAGCCAGGTGGCGGCGATGTCGGACGCCTTCGCCTCTTACCTGCGGCATCATTGCGGGTTGCAGCCGGGCGCGCGGGTGGCCGTTCAGCTGCCCAACGGGCTGGCTTATCCGGTCGCGGCCTTCGGGGTGTTCAAGGCGGGGTGCGTTCTGGTCAACACCAACCCGCTCTACACGCCCTCCGAGATGATCCATCAGTTCGCGGATTCAGGCGCCGAGGTTCTGGTCATCAGCGACATCTTCGCGGGCAAGCTGGCCGAGGTCATCCCCCAGACCGGCATTCGCCATGTCGTGCTGGCGGGCGTGCCCGAGTTCTTCCCGCGTGTCCCCGAGACCATCGTGCGTGCCGTCCAGAAGGTCTGGACCCGGTCGCTGCCGCCCGTGCCGAAGCTCGACGTGCCGGTGCAGCGCATCCGCACGGCGCTGCGGATCGGGCGCGGGCTGCCGAAAGTGACCGACTGGGACAGCATCAACCCCGATGACACGGCGCTGCTGCAATATACGGGCGGGACGACCGGCGTCGCCAAGGGCGCGATCCTGACGCATGGGAACATTCTTTCCAATCTCGAACAGGTCCGGGCCATGGGCGCGCGGCACATGACCGGCGAGGATTGTGTGCTGACAGCGCTGCCGCTCTATCACATCTTCGCCTTCACGGCGAACCTGATGACCTTCTTCGAGATGGGCGCGCGCAACATCCTCGTGCCCTCGCCGCGCCCGGTGCAGAACATCCAGCGCGCGCTCGAGAATTACCCGGTGACCTGGATCACCGGGGTGAACACACTGTTCAACGGGCTGATGAACGAAGAGTGGTTCGCCACCTATCCGCCCAAGCATCTGAAAGCCGCCATCGCCGGCGGCACGGCGCTGCACCAGGCGGTCGCCGAGCGCTGGCTCGATGTGACCGGCACCCGCGTCGCCGAGGGCTACGGGCTGACCGAGACCGCGCCGCTGGTGAGTTTCAACCCGCTCGACCAACCGGTGCGCGTGGGCTCCATCGGGGTGCCGGTCCCGGGGACGGATGTGGCGCTGGTAGATGACAATGCCGACCCGGTCGAGGCGGGCGCGCCGGGCGAATTGCTGGTCAAGGGACCGCAGGTGATGCGCGGCTACTGGAACCGCCCCGACGAGACCGAGAAGAGCATTCAGAATGGCTGGTTCTTCACCGGCGATGTGGCGACAATGGATGCCGACGGCTTCCTGACCATCGTCGACCGCAAAAAGGACATGGTCCTTGTCTCGGGCTTCAACGTCTATCCCAACGAGGTCGAGGACTGTCTGGCCAAGCTCGATCAGGTGCTCGAGGCCGCCGTGATCGGGGTGCCGGACGCGAACACCGGCGAGGCGGTGCGCGCCTATGTGGTGCAGAACCCCGACTCGGAGGTATCGCTGACGCGCGAGGATGTCGTCGCGCATTGCCGCAAGCATCTGGCCGCCTACAAGGTGCCCAAATCCGTCGTCATCCGCGACGAACTGCCGAAATCGCCCATCGGGAAGATCCTGCGCAAGGATCTCAAGGCCGAGGCGAAGGCCGAATTCGCGAAAGGGGCCTGAGGACATGCTGACCGAACTCGAGACAACGCTGCTGGGGGTGATGATGATGGTCATCATGCTCGGCATGGGCGCCAGCATGACGCCGCGCGATTTCCGCCTCGCCTTCCGCAAGCCCAAGGGTATCCTTGTCGGGCTGCTCAGCCAGTTCGCGGTGATGCCCTTTCTCGGCTTCACGCTGGCCATGCTGCTGGGGCTGCCCCCCGCGCTGGTGGTGGGGCTGTTGCTGATCGCCTGTATGCCCGGGGGGACGACCTCGAACATCTTCGCGTATTTCTCGAAGGGGGTGCTGGCGCTGTCGATCATGATGACCACGGTCTCGACGCTGGCGGCGGTGGTGATGGTGCCCTTGCTGCTGGGATTCTATGGCGGATTGGCGGGCGTGCCGGCGGAGTCTTCCATCCCGCCGGGCAATGTGGCGCAGGTGCTGGTGGTGCTGCTGATTCCCACACTGATCGGAATGGTGCTGCGCAAGCTCAACCCCAATATCGGCGCGACGGTCGAACTGATCGGGTCCTTCATGGGGGTAGTGGTCATCCTGTTCCTGATCGTGACATGGGTGCCGCGCAACTATCAGTTGCTGCTCGACACTGGCCCGACGATTTATGTCGCGACCATCGGCATCGGTCTGTCGGGTATGCTCTTCGGCTACTGGGTTGCGCGCGCGCTCGGGCAGGACACCAATCGCTCGCGCACCATCAGCCTGGAGACCGGCATCCAGAACGGCCCGCTGGCCGTGCTGGTCATCACGCTCAGTTTCGCGCCAGCGCTGCAAGAGGGGCTGCTGCTGATCCCGGTGCTCTATTCGCTGTTCATCGTCCTGACCTCGACCGCGATCACGTTGTGGTATCGCCGCAACGCCACGCGCGAGGAGCTGGCGCGCGACGCCGCCAAGCTGGGAACCGCGGGCGCGTAACAGCCGGATTGCAAGGGGCGGGCCAAGCCGCTAACAGGGCGCGAAGCTGAAAGCGGAGCCTGCCCCATGACCCCCCCCTTGCGCCTTGGTATTGCCGGGCTCGGCACTGTCGGCACTGGGCTGGTGCGCATCGTGCAGACCAATGGCGAGATGATCGCCCGTCGCGCGGGTCGCGCCATCGAGATCGTGGCCGTCAGCGCGCGCTCGCGCACGCGCAATCGCGGCGTCGATATCTCGGGCTATGACTGGGAGGATGACCCCGTCGAACTCGCGCGGCGCGCCGATGTCGATCTGGTGGTCGAGTTGATGGGCGGCGAGAACGGCCCCGCGAAAGCCCTGACCGAGGCCGCGCTCGAAGGCGGCAAGGATGTGGTCACCGCCAACAAGGCATTGCTTGCCATCCACGGTCAGGCGCTGGCCGAAGCCGCCGAGGCCGCGGGCCGGGCGCTGCGCTTCGAGGCGGCAGTGGCGGGCGGCATCCCGGTCGTCAAGGCGTTGTCCGAGGGGCTGGCGGGCAACCGCATCACCCGCATCAAGGGGGTGATGAACGGCACCTGCAACTACATCCTCACGCGGATGGAGGATGCGGGCCTTCCCTACGAGACCGTTTTCGACGAGGCCAACCAGCTGGGCTTTCTCGAGTCCGATCCGACCCTTGATGTGGGCGGCATCGACGCGGCGCACAAGCTGACGCTGCTCGCGGCCATCGCCTTTGGCGTGCGCCCCGATTTCGACGCGATCAGCCTTGGCGGGATCGAGCGTATCTCGATCGAGGATATCCGCGCTGCGGCCGATCTGGGGCTGCGGATCAAGCTGCTGGGCGTGGCGCAGATGACCGGGCGGGGGCTCGAGCAGTCGATGACGCCCTGCCTTGTGCCTGCGGACAGCCCGCTGGGCCAGCTCAAGGGCGGCACCAACATGGTCGTGATCGAGGGCGATGCGGTCGAGCAGGTGATCCTGCGTGGCCCCGGTGCCGGGGCGGGGCCGACGGCAAGTGCAGTTATGGGCGATGTGATCGACATCGCGCGCGGAACCCGCCTGCCGGTCTTCGGCCAGCCCGCCACAACGCTGGAATCGGCGTTCACGGCCCGCGCGATGGGCTCGAAGCCGTGGTATCTGCGCATGGGGCTGCAGGACAAGCCCGGCGCGCTGGCCAAGGTCGCCGAGGCGCTGGGCAATGCGGGCGTGTCGATCAACCGGATGCGCCAGTACGGCCATCAGGACACCCGTGCGCCGGTGCTGATCATCACCCACAAGACGACGCGTGATGCAATCGATCACGCGCTGGGGCTCGCCATGCAGACCGGCGTGGTGATGGGCGCGCCCGTCGCCCTCGCGATCGAAGAGGATTGAGCGGGGGAAAGCGCCCCCTCGGGGTCCCCACCCGCCCGCCCATGACCCGCTCGGGGGCGCTTGCCCGCGCAAGGCGCGGGCGTGTCGGCGCGGCTGATCTTGCAGTTAGCGCTGTCATGGCCACAAATGCTTGTGCGCCGTGGCGCTTTGGCGCTAAGGACGGCGCACAGGCCAGAACGAGGAACCGCGCCATGACCACGCCTCCGGAATTTCACGACCGCCTGCTTTCGCTGGGGCTTGCCCGCGTGACCGAGGCGGCGGCTATCGCCTCGGCCAGGCTGGTCGGACGCGGCGACGAGAAGGCCGCCGATCAGGCCGCCGTCGATGCGATGCGCAATCAGCTCAACATGCTCGACATTCGCGGTGTCGTCGTGATCGGCGAGGGCGAGCGCGACGAGGCGCCGATGCTGTTCATCGGCGAAGAGGTGGGCAGCGGCGAGGGCCCCGAGGTCGATATCGCCCTCGACCCGCTGGAGGGGACGACGCTGACCGCAAAGGATTTCCCCAATGCACTGACGGTCATCGCCATGGCCCCGCGCGGCACCATGCTGCACGCGCCCGATGTCTATATGGACAAGCTGGCCATCGGGCCGGGCTACGCACCGGGCACGGTAACGCTCGAGATGAGCCCCGGCGAACGCGTCCGCGCGCTGGCCGAGGCGAAGGGCTGCTACCCCGAGGACATAACGGTCTGCGTGCTCGAGCGTCCGCGGCACGAGTCGATGATCGCCGATATCCGCGCGACGGGGGCGGCGATCCGACTGATCATGGATGGCGATGTGGCGGGGGTGATGCATTGCGCCGAGCCTCAGGTGACGGGGATCGACATGTATATGGGCTCGGGTGGCGCGCCCGAGGGGGTGCTTGCAGCGGCGGCGTTGAAATGCATGGGCGGGCAGATCTCGGGCCGTCTGCTGTTTCGCAATGACGCCGAACGCGGACGCGCCGAACGCGCCGGGATCACCGATCCCGACCGGGTCTATTCACGCGACGACATGATTACCGGCGATGTGATCTTCGCGGCAACCGGCGTCACCGACGGCTCGATCGTGCGGGGGCTCCGGGCCGAGCCGGGCTGGGTGACGACGGACACTCTGCTCATGCGTTCCAAGACCGGTTCGGTACGGCGGATGAGCTACCGCACGCCCGTCTGACGCGCGCGGTGGGGCGCCCCTTCCGGGTGTGAGTATTTGGAGCAAGAAAATGCAGGGGGCACTCGCGGACGAGGTGGCGAAGGCAGATGAAACCGCATTTCTGGGCGTGCGCGAGTCGGTGCTGGGGCAGCACTGGTGCGGCCCGGACGCCACGCTTGAGCGCATGAGCGACGCGCTGGCGCAGGACACCGGGCTGCCGGCGCCGGTCTGCGCGGTGCTTGCCCGGATCGGCGTCGCGCCGGCCGAGGCGCGGGACTATCTCGCCCCGTCGCTGCGCGCACTCTTGCCCGATCCGCGCGGGCTTCGCGACATGGAACGCGCCGCGGCGCGACTGGTGTCCGCCGTGGGCGGGCGAGAGCGCATCGCCATCTTTGCCGATTACGATGTCGATGGCGGGGCCTCGGCGGCGCTTCTCATCGATTGGCTGCGCGGGCTGGGGCGGGAGGCAACGCTTTACGTGCCCGACCGCGTGGCCGAGGGCTATGGCCCCAATGCCCCGGCCATGGCGGCACTCGCGCGTGAGCACGGCCTGATCCTATGCGTCGATTGCGGGACGCTGGCGCATGAGCCGATTGCCGCAGCTGTCGGGGCGGATGTGCTCGTGCTCGACCACCACCTGGGTGGCGAGGATCTGCCGCCCGCGCATGCCGTGGTCAATCCCAACCGGCAGGACGAGAGCGGCGATCTGGGCCATCTCTGCGCCGCCGGGGTGGTGTTCCTGCTGCTGGTCGAGGCGAATCGCCAGCGCCGCGCCGCGGGGGAGGACACGCCTGATCTGATGGCCCTGCTCGATCTGGTGGCGCTGGCGACGGTTGCCGATGTGGCACCGCTGATTGGCGTGAACCGCGCCTTTGTGCGGCAAGGGTTGCGCGTGATGGCGCGTCGTGCCCGGCCCGGCCTGCGGGCGCTCGCCGATGCCGCGCGCCTTGATGCCGCGCCTTCGGCGCATCATCTCGGTTTCGTCCTGGGGCCGCGCGTGAATGCGGGCGGGCGGCTGGGCCGGGCCGATCTGGGCGCGCGGCTGCTGGCCACCGCCGACCCGGCCGAGGCAGCAGCACTGGCCGACCGGCTCGAGGCGTTGAATGCCGAGCGCCGCGAGGTCGAGGCCCGCGTGCGAGCCGAGGCACTTGCGCAGGCCGAGGCGCGCGGCTTTGACGCGCCGCTTGTCTGGGCGGCGGGCGAGGGGTGGCACCCCGGTGTCATCGGGATTGTCGCGGCGCGGCTGAAGGAGGCGGCGAACCGCCCCGCCATTGTCATCGCGCTCGATGGCGACGAGGGCAAGGGCTCGGGCCGCTCGGTGAGTGGGGTCGACCTAGGCGCCGCAGTGCAGCGGCTGGAACGCGAGGGGCTGCTTCTGCGCGGAGGTGGGCATCGGATGGCCGCCGGGCTGACAGTCGCCCGCAGCGGTCTCGCGGCCGCGATGGATCGGCTGGGCGTGCTGCTGGCGCGGCAGGGCAGTGGCGACGGACAGCCGGCAAGGCTGCGCCTTGACGGGGTGCTGATGCCGGGGGCGGTCACGCCCGAGCTGGTCGCGCAACTCGAGGAAGCGGGCCCCTATGGTGCAGCGTGCCCGGCGCCGCGATTCGCCTTTCCCGACATGCGCATACGCTCGGCCCGCCGGATCGGCGAGACGCATCTGCGGTTGCGCTTCGATGACGGGCAGTCCGCGGCGCTAGAGGCCGTGGCCTTCGGTGCGTTCGAGGGACCTCTGGGGCCGCGGTTGCAGGCCGCTGAGGGCTGCCGCGCGCATCTGGCCGGGCGGATCGAGATCAATAACTGGCAGGGGCGGCAGACCGTTCAGCTGCGCCTGGAGGACGCGGCGTTTGGCGGCTGTTGAGTTGTTGGAAATTGCCGCAAAAATTGCATCAAGGCCCCTTGCGCAGACAGCCGCGTTTGCCTAAACACCCCGACATAGTGCTTGGCCCGTTCGTCTATCGGTTAGGACGCCAGGTTTTCAACCTGGAAAGAGGGGTTCGATTCCCCTACGGGCTGCCACTATCTCCCAAGTGTTTTTGGTTCCCAGTGGGTTACGTCTCCAACCTGCAAATTTGGCAGAGTGTTTAGCAGACACGGCCCGATCTCTGGTTTTGAGCGGTCTGTC
>PXES01000273.1 GCA_003564655.1 Paracoccaceae bacterium | reverse complement strand
TGTTCGACGGCCTTGCGGCGCGCAGCCAGAACCACTGGCCGCGCCTGTCGTTCGACCTGCTGGCGGTCAACGGTCTGGTGCCGCAATTCCTGACGGCGGGCTTCTATTACAAGACCTTCCTGTGGCCGCGCGCCTTCTGGAAGCATGTCTACGAGCCGCTGATCCGCAGCGCCGCCGGTCTGGGCGAGGCGCCCGGCCCCAAGACCCGCGACCCCGACCGGTATGAGCAGATCTACGCTTTCTGCGATGTGCTGGTGATCGGCGGCGGCATCGCCGGGTTGCAGGCGGCGCTGAGTGCCGCCGAGACCGGCGCGCGGGTGGTGCTGTGGGAACAGGGCGCGCATTGGGGCGGTCGCGCCCCGGTGGACGGCGTCGAGATCGACGGCCGGCCCGCCGAAGAGTGGATCAAGAAAACGCTCGAACGCCTTGAATCAATGGAGAATGTCCAGATCCGTCTGCGCCTGATGGGCGCAGGCGTGCACGATCATGGCTATGTGCTGGGCTATGAGCGCGCAGCCGACCACGCCCCCGGCACCGGGCCGCGCCATCGGTTGTGGCGGATGCGCGCGGGCCGGATCGTCACCGCGACCGGGGCCATCGAGCGCCCGCTGGCTTTCGCGGGCAATGACGTGCCCGGCGTGATGCTCGCCTCGGCGATGCGCGACTACCTGACCGACTATGCCGTGGCCCCGGGGCGCGAGGTCGTGCTCGCCACCAACAATGACGACGCCTACCGCACCGCCCTTGCGCTGCGCCGCGCCGGGGTCGGGGTGGCCGCCGTGGTCGATGCGCGCGCGGATGCCACGGGCGCGCTTCCGCAGGCGGCGCGTGATGCGGGCATCCGGGTGCTGACCGGGCGCGGCATCCGCAAGGTCAAGGGTGGCCAGCGCGTGCGCGGGGTCGAGACCTGCGCCATCGACGGTCGTGGCGTGGCCTTCAAGGAACAGATCGCCTGCGACGCGGTGGGCATGTCGGGCGGCTGGTCGCCGGTCGTGCATCTGTGGTCACATTGCGGCGGCAAGCTGGCCTGGGACGCGGACGGCCAGTTCTTCCGCCCCGACCCCGACCGCCCCGCCACCGGCGCCGATGGCCAGGCAATGGTGCTGGCCTGCGGTGCGGCCAATGGCGCGCTGGGCCCGGTGCTGGCCGAGGCGCATGCCGCGGGCGTCAGTGCGGCACGCGCGACCGGGGCGAAGGGCACGCCCTCGGACCCTGCCCGCGACAGCCTGCCCGAGGCCGCGCCGCTCGAGCCCGTCTGGATCATGCCGCGCGCCGCCGAATACGGCTTGCGCGCCAAGATGTGGCTGGATTTCCAGAACGATGTGAAAGTCTCGGACATCCAGCTTGCCGCGCGCGAGGGGTTCGTCTCGGTCGAGCATGCCAAGCGCTACACCACGCTCGGCATGGCGACCGATCAGGGAAAACTCAGCAATATCAACGGTCTCGCCGTTCTTTCTGATGCGCTTGGCCAGCCCATCCCGGCCACTGGGACCACCACCTTCCGCCCGCCCTACACCCCGATCTCGCTGGGTGCCATCGCGGGCGGGGCGACGGGCGATGTCTTCCAGCCCCTGCGCAGCACGCCCCTGCATGACTGGCACGACGCGAATGGCGCGGATTGGGAGCCCGTGGGCCAGTGGCGCCGCCCCTTCACCTATCGCCGCGCGGGCGAAAGCCGGGCCGAGGCTGTCAACCGCGAGGTGCGCAATGTGCGCGAGGGCGTGGGGATGCTCGACGCCTCGACACTCGGCAAGATCCTTGTTGCGGGGCCGGATGCGGCGCGCTTCATGGACATGCTCTATACCGGCATGATGAGCAGCCTGAAGCCCGGGCGCTGCCGCTACGGGCTGATGTGCGACGAGAACGGCTTTCTGATGGATGACGGCGTCGTGGCGCGGCTGGATGAGAACCGCTTTCTGGTCCACACCACCACGGGCGGGGCCAATCATGTGCATGGCTGGATGGAAGACTGGCTGCAATGCGAATGGTGGGACTGGCAGGTGCACACGGTCAACCTGACTGAGCAGTTCGCGCAGGTCGCCGTCGCCGGGCCGAAGGCGCGCGCGGTGCTGGAAAAGCTGGGCGGCATAGACCTGTCGCGCGAGGCGATGCCCTTCATGTCCTGGGCCGAGGGCCAGCTTGGCGGGTTTGATGCGCGTGTCTTCCGCATCAGCTTCTCGGGCGAGCTGGGCTTCGAGATTGCCGTGCCCGCCAGCCAGGGCCGCGCGCTCTGGGACAAGCTGCGCGAGGCCGGTGCGGAATTCGGCGTCATGCCCTACGGGACCGAGGCGCTGCATATCCTGCGCGCCGAGAAGGGGTTCATCATGATCGGGGACGAAACCGACGGCACGGTCATCCCGCAGGATCTGGGCATGAACTGGGCGATCTCGAAGAAGAAGGACGATTTCCTCGGCAAGCGCGGGATGGCACGGGTCGCAATGACCGACCCCGACCGCTGGCAGCTTGTCGGGCTGGAAACGCTGGACGGCTCGGTGTTGCCGCATGGCGCGCTGGCGGTAGAGGCGGGCATGAACGCCAACGGGCAGCGCAACACGCAAGGGCGCGTCACCTCGGCCTATCATTCGGCCAATCTGGGTTACGGCATCGCCATGGGGCTGGTGCGGCACGGGCGCGAGCGGATGGGCGAGGTGCTGGAATTCGCCGGGCCGAAAGACCGGATGATCAAGGCCCGCATCGTCGACCCGGTGCTGATCGACAAGGAAGGAGCGCGGCAGGATGTCTGAGACCATGACCAGCGCGCTGCCCGGCGCCGCCTTTGACGGGCTCGTCTCGATCCGCGAGGCGGGGCTGTGCGGGATGATCCCCCTGCGCGGCGCGCCCGACACGCTGGCCGGGCCACTGGCCGAGGTGACGGGGCTGGTGATGCCCGAAACGCGCCGCGTGGTCACGCGCGAGGGGCGCACGCTGGCCTGGATGTCGCCGGACGAGTTTCTGCTGATGCTGCCCCATGCCGAGGCGCGGGCCACCACCGCGGCGCTGTCGGACGCGCTGGCCGGGCGGTTTGCGACCGTGGCGGATGTGTCGGATGCGCGCGCCGTGTTCCGGCTGGAGGGTGCGAAGACCCCGGATGTGCTGGCCAAGCTCTGCCCCGTGGACTTCGCGACGCTCGCGCCCGGCGAGATCCGGCGCACCCGCGCGGGCCAGATCGCAGCGGCGATACTGGTCGAGCGGACGGATGCGATGCAGGTGATCTGCTTCCGCTCGGTGGCGCGCTACCTGTTCGACGCGCTGTCCATCGCCGCCAGCCCGGATGCCGACCCGGCGCTTTATGGCTGAGGCGCGGGGCGGAATCTCTGCCCTGCCCCTTGACCTTGGCGGCGCTTGACCCCTACCTCAAGGCAATCATAACACGAACGGAGGATATCCGATGGCTTTCGAACTCCCCGACCTGCCCTATTCCCATGACGCGCTCGAGCCGCTTGGCATGTCGCGCGAGACGCTGGAATTCCACCACGACATTCACCACAAGGCCTATGTCGACAATGGCAACAAGCTGATCGCGGGCACTGAATGGGACGGCAAGTCCGTCGAGGACATCATCACCGGCACCTATCAGTCGGGCGCCGTGGCGCAGTCGGGCATCTTCAACAATGCCAGCCAGCACTGGAACCATGTGCAGTTCTGGGAGATGATGGGCCCCGGCAATACCGGAATGCCGGGCGAGCTGGAAAAAGCGCTGACCGAGGCTTTCGGGTCGGTCGAGAAATTCAAGGAAGAGTTCTCCGCCGCCGGGGCCGGGCAGTTCGGCTCGGGCTGGTGCTGGCTGGTCAAGGACAAGGACGGCTCGCTGAAGGTCACCAAGACAGAGAATGGTGTGAACCCGCTCTGCTTCGGGCAGACGGCACTTCTGGGCTGCGACGTATGGGAGCACAGCTATTACATCGACTTCCGCAACAAGCGCCCGGCCTATCTGGCGAATTTCCTCGACAAGCTGGTGAACTGGGAAAACGTCGCCGCGCGGATGTAAGCTTCGCGCACGCGCGCGCCCCGCACCATTCGGGCGGGACGGAATTGCGCCCCGCCCGAATGGTGCGGGGCGCTTCGCGTTCAGCCCCTTGCCAGCGGGTGACGCTCCAGCACCAGCGCCTTCAGGCGCTCTTCCAGCACATGGGTGTAGATCTCGGTCGTCGAGATATCGGCGTGGCCAAGCAGCGTCTGGATGGCGCGCAGATCGGCGCCGCCTTCCAGCAGATGCGTGGCGAAGGCATGGCGCAGCACATGCGGGCTGACCCGCGCCGGGTCGAGCCCCGCCGCAAGCGCGATCTGACGCAGGGCGAGGTAGAAGGCCTCGCGGCTCAGATGCCCCGCCCGCCCGCGCGAGGGGAACAGGTGGCGCGGCACGGGCTGGCGCGCGGCGCGCGCGCGCTCGGCCTGCGCGTCCCACTCGGCCAGCCAGTCGCTCAGCGCGGCGCGCGCGGGGTCCGACAGCGGCACCATCCGCTCGCGCCCGCCCTTGCCGCGCACCAGGATCATGCGCGGATCGCCCCGAACGGCGGCGACGGGCAGGCTGACCAGCTCGCTCACCCGCATCCCCGTGGCATAGAGCAACTCCATCAGGCAGGTGTTGCGCAGCCGCTCCGACGGGCCGCGCCCGGTGGTGCGCGCAGCGGCCAAAAGCGCCTCGCCCTCGGCGGCGCTTAGCGTCTCGGGCAGGCGCTTGGCGCGGCCCGGGCCGCGAATGCGGCTCGCAGGGTCATCGGCGCGCCAGCCCTCGGCATAGGCGAAGGCGAAAAGCTGGCGGATCGCGGCCAGCCGCCGGGCGCGGGTCGTGGCGGCAAGGCCCTGCGCGTCGCAGGCAATCAGGTAGCGTTCGACCGCCTCGCGCGGCAGGGTCTCGAAGGCCAGCCCGTCGCGCGCAGCCCAATCCGCGAAATCGCGCAGATCGCGGCCATAGGCCAGCAGCGTGTTGCGCGCGGCCCCGGCCTCGGCGGCGCGGGCCTCGAGGAAAGTGGCGATCCAGCGGGTCTCGGTCGCGCCTGCCATCGCCCTAGCCGCGCCGTTCCAGAAGCAGCAACTCGACCGCGATCTGGCGCGCGGGCTCTTCCAGCCCCAGCCCCCGCAGCGCCTGCAATCCGCGCGTCGCCGCGTGCAGGTCGCCCGTCGCCGCATCGGCGATCTGGCGCAGCGCGGCCAGCAGAACCAGGCCGGAGCCCGGGGCGTCGACAGGTGGCGCACCCTCGGCGAAGGCCAGCGCGACGGCCTCGGCCATGGCGTTGCTGCCGGGCGCGTCGGGCAGTGTGTCGCCCCGCGCCAGCGCCGTGATGAAACGCCCGGTCGTGGTGTCGGGGGCCAGTTGTGCCGCGCGATCGCGGTGATCCTGCGCCAGCAGCAGCATCTTCCACTGCGTCTCGGCCCCTGCCCCGTTCAGCGTCAGGGGCGCAAGCGTGTCGGCGGTCATCGCGGCCAGCGCCGCTTCCAGTTCGACAGCGGCGAAAAGCTCCCATGCCTCGACCAGCCGGGCGCCGATGCGGTCCGTGTCCTGCGCAGCAAGGGCCGCGTCCAGCGCCTGGATGACGCGCACCCGCTCCCACATCCCGCCCGAGGCCGCCGCCCGGCGCTGGGTATAGAGGCCAAGCAGCCGGTTGGGCTGCATCACGCCCGCGCGGGTCAGGCGTTCGGCCGCGTCCAGCTGCGCGCGCCAGCCGCTGGTGCCGCGCAGATCGGCATGGGCATAGGCGACCGGCAGGGTGGCCGTGGTGACCGGATCGCCCAGCGCCTCCATGATCCGCCAGATCAGCGGGGTGGTCCGGGCGGGCGGCGGCAGAAGGATCTCCTCCTCCTCTTCCAGAAAGCGCAGCAGCAGATTGCCGGTGTCACGCTCGATCATCTCGAGATTGCGCGCCACCTGCAGCGCCGAATGCGCGGCCTGCCAGTCGCCCCGCCGGGCGGCGCAGAAGATCTGCGCGCCCTGCCCGTTCGCGGGCGCAACTCGCCCCGCCATCTGCGCGCAGGCGCGGTCCTCTTCGCCCAGCAGAAGCGCGATATCGAAACTGCGCGCGGCGAGGGCGGCCGTGCGCACGGGCGCGGCCTCGATCAGTTGCCCCGCCTGTTCCAGCGCTCCCTTCGCCATCAGCGCATCGACCCGCGCCAGCAGCAGGCGCCCCTGATCGCCGGGCGCAAGCCCCCAGGGGGCGGCGAATTCGGCCAGCAACAGGCGCAGCGCCAGCCGGTTCGCGCTGGGCAGCGTGTCAAGCGGCAGCGCGGCGATACCCTCGAGGACCTCGTCCAGCGGCGCCTCGCCCCACAGCCCGCGCGGCAGCCCGATACGCTCGGCGGTGAACAGCCCCGTCGCATCGACCCCCACCCCGTCGAGCGGCGTGCTGGCGATGGGGTCGAAGTCGAGGTCCGGCGGCTCGATATCCGGCAGCGTCTCGGGCGGGTCGGGCAGGATCGGGTCGGGCAGCGGCGCCGCCAGCGCCTGATCCAGCCAGCCGATGGCGCTGAGCGGCGCGCCACCCGTTTCCTGCGCCTGCGCGCCGGGGGCGGCGAGCAGCAGCGCCGCCAGGGCGCAAGCGGGGGCGCGGGCGCGTACGGTCAATCCACCTCCAGCGTCACCGGGGTCTCGACCGTGCTGCGCTCGGCGCTCATGTCGCCCACAAAGGCGTAGGCCAGCACGGCCACGCCCGCGACGAGGACCAGCAACATCAGGAACCGGAAGATATAACGCATCGAGCCTGCCTTTCCGAGCCGCACCCTTCTTGTCCGCGCGGGTGCGCGGATGGGGGTTTTCGCGGTGACAATGCCGCATTATCACGACAAGAGACAGGCGGGCCACGAAAACTTGAAATGCCACGGGCGCAAAGGGACGCGGGCAAGGATGAAACTGCACAAGACCGTGGTGATGGTCGGCATGATGGGGGCGGGCAAGACCGCTGTCGGCAAGGAGCTGGCGCGACTGCTGGCGGTGCCGTTCCTCGATTCGGACGAGGAGATCGTGCAGGCCGCGCAGATGACCATCGCCGAGATCTTCGAGCGCGATGGCGAGGCGTTCTTCCGCGCCCGCGAGGCCGAGGTGATCGCGCGGCTGCTGCGCGGGCCGCCGGGCGTGCTGTCGGTCGGCGGCGGCGCCTATCTGCGCCTCGAGACGCGCGCGCGCATTTCGGACGAAGGCGTGGCCGTGTGGCTGAAGGCCGATCTGGAGCTGCTGTGGCAGCGCGTGCGGCACAAGACGACGCGCCCGCTCTTGCGCACATCCGATCCGCGCGCGACGCTGGCCGCGCTGCTGGAAGAGCGGAACCCGCACTACGCCGAGGCCGATCTGGTGGTCGAGGTGATGCCGGGGTATGCCATTGCCGACACGACGCGGGAGGTGCTGGCCGCACTGGCCGGCCGCCCGGATGTTCTGGAGGGGGGGCGGCGATGAGCATCGACCGGGTGCAGGTGAACCTTGGCGCGCGCAGCTACGAGGTGCTGATCGGGCGCGGGCTGGTGGCGCAGGCGGGCGCACTGATCGCCCCGCATCTGGCGCGACCGCGCGTTGCGGTGCTGACCGAAATCCGCGTGGCAACCGTGCATCTGGGCGCGTTGCAGGCCGGTCTGGACGAAGGCGGTGTCGCGATGCAGGCCCATGCGCTGACCCCCGGCGAGGGTGCCAAGGGCTGGGACGGGCTGCGCGAGGCAGTCGAGTGGCTTCTGTCCGCGCAGGTCGAGCGGCGCGACATGGTGCTGGCCTTCGGCGGCGGGGTGATCGGCGATCTGGGTGGGTTCGCGGCGGCGATCCTGCGCCGGGGCGTGCGCTTCGTGCAGGTGCCGACGACGCTGCTGGCGCAGGTGGACAGTTCGGTGGGCGGCAAGACCGGGATCAACACGCCGCATGGCAAGAACCTTGTCGGCGCGTTCCATCAGCCCAGCCTCGTGCTCGCGGATATCGACCTTCTCGACACCCTGCCCGCGCGCGATTTTCTGGCCGGTTATGGCGAGGGGGTGAAATACGGCCTGTTGGGTGACGCCGCGTTCTTCGACTGGCTGGAGGTCCATGGCCCGGCTCTCGCAGCCGGTGACCGCGCCTTGCGGCAAGAGGCCGTGCGCCGCTCGGTCGAAATGAAGGCGGGCATCGTCGCGCGCGACGAGACCGAGACGGGCGAGCGCGCGCTTCTGAACCTCGGGCACACCTTCTGCCACGCGCTCGAGGCCGCGACGGGGTATTCCGACCGGCTGCTGCATGGCGAGGGGGTGGCGATCGGCTGCGCGCTGGCCTTCGAGCTGTCGGCGCGGATGGGGCTGTGCGCGCAGGAGACCCCGGGCCGCGTGCGCGCGCATCTGCGCGCGATGGGCATGGCCTGCGATCTGGCCGATATTCCGGGCGAGTTGCCGGGTGTCGAGGGGCTGGTCGGGCTGATGGCGCAGGACAAGAAGGTGCAGGACGGGCGGCTGCGCTTCATCCTCGCGCGCGACATCGGCGCGGCCTTCGTCTGCGACGAGGTGCCGGGCGAGGTGCTGCGCGCTGTTCTGGGCGACGCGCTGGCCGCGCGCGGCTAAGGCGCCCGTCATCGCCGACGATGCCCCGCCCGCGGGCTAAGCCTGCCAAGATTCGGGCGCATTTTTGTGGCAGGGTCGCACCCGTTTTGACGAAGGGTCATGCCATGCCACCCGAGACCGGCACGATGCCGCCCCTGTTCTGGATCGTCTTCGGCCTGCTGGCCGCGTTGCTGCTGGGCACCAAGCTTGCGCAGCTTCTGCTGCCCGAGGATCACCCGCTTGCGCAATGGCTGCACAAGGTCGAGTGGAGCTTCAGCACCGGCCCCGGCCATGGCAGCCCGGGCGGGGGCGATGACGGTTGCGGCGATTGCGGGGACGGTGGCGGCGATTGATCCCTGCGCCCTGCACCCCTGCCAGGACCCGCCTGATTGACCTGCGCGCGCCGCCGGCCTCCCCGGCCTGCGCGAAGGCGCATGCAGCGCCCTCGGGGCGTGCAAGGGCGGGTGGGTGGGCACGGCCCGAGGGCGCTTTTTCTGACCAGGACGCCCGGTCTGAGTCGTTATCAGACCGCCGAACTCATCAGCGCGGACAGATTGCCCCGGTGCCGGTGCATCACCAGACGGTTCAGCGCGTTCACATAGGCCTTGGCCGAGGCCACCACCGTATCGGTGTCCGCCGATTGGCCGGTATAGACCCCCCCGTCCTGCTTCAACCGCACGCTCACTGTCGCCTGCGCATCCGTGCCTTCGGTCACTGCATGGACCTGGTACAGCTCCAGCCGCGCCTCATGCGGGAACAGCATGCGGATGGCGTTGAAGGTCGCATCGACCGGCCCGTCGCCGGTCGCGTCGATGGATTTCTCGGTCTCACCGATGGCGAGCGTCAACTCGGCCTCCTGCGGGCCGTCAGTCCCGCAGATCACGCGCAGGCGACGCAGTTGCAGGAAGGCCTCGGCGTCATTGGCGCTGGCGTCGGCCATCAGCGCGATCAGGTCGTCATCATAGACTTCCTTCTTGCGGTCGGCGAGCGCCTTGAAGCGCACGAACACGTCCTTGAGCTGGTTGTCGCCCAGCTCATACCCCAGATCGGCGAGCTTCGCGCGCAGTGCGGCGCGGCCCGAATGCTTGCCCATCACGAGGTTGGTCGCCTGCAACCCGATATCCTCGGGGCGCATGATCTCGAACGTCTCCTTGTTCTTCAGCATCCCGTCCTGGTGGATACCCGATTCATGCGCGAAGGCGTTCTTGCCGACCACTGCCTTGTTGAACTGCACGGCAAAGCCCGAAACGGCAGCCACCATGCGCGACACACCGATGATTTTTGTGGTGTCGATGCGCGGGGCATAGGGCAGGATGTCATTGCGCACTTTCAGCGCCATCACCACCTCTTCCAGCGCGGTGTTGCCCGCACGCTCGCCCAAGCCGTTGACCGTGCATTCGATCTGGCGCGCACCTGCTTCCACCGCGGCCAGCGCATTGGCCGTGGCCATGCCCAGATCGTTGTGGCAATGCGTGGCAAAGGTGATCTCGTCCGCGCCGGGCACCCGTTCGCGCAGCATGGCGATCAGATCGGCACTCTCGCGCGGATAGGTGTAGCCCACGGTGTCGGGGATGTTGATCGTCGTGGC
>PXES01000402.1 GCA_003564655.1 Paracoccaceae bacterium | reverse complement strand
TAGCCGAGTTCGAGCACCTGCGCGTTGTTGACGGCCATTTGCAGGGCGCGGCGCACATTGACGTTGTCATAGGGTGCATCGGACTGATTGAACCGCACGACCAGCGTGGCCGAAGTGACGGCCTCGGTCTCTTCCATGCCGATGGCGGTGAAGATGTCGAGGAAATCGCCCGTGGTCTCGTAGAGCATGTCGATCTCGCCGCCTTCGGCCGAGGCCACCCAGGCCGCCGGGTCAGTGCCCAGATCGATGAACTCGACCCGGTCGAGCCAGGCGCCATTGCCCTCGTTCCACCAGCTATGATCGGGGTTGCGCTCGACCACGGCGCGGATGCCGGTTTCGTAGGTGACCGGGCGGTAGGGACCGGTCCCGATGGGGTCGCCGATGGGGTCGCCATTGAAATCGGGGTGCACCACGGCGGCCGGGTAGTCGGCCAGCCCCGAGATGATGGTGATATCGGGCCGCGACAGGTGCAGGCGCACTGTGTGCTCGTCCACCACCTCGACCGCGTCGTCGCGCATCTGCCCGTCTTCAATGATCGCGCCCATCCGGCTGGGCATGGAATTGCCCTCGACCGAGGTGTCGCACCAGCGCTCGAAATTATGCTTGACGTGCTCGGCGGTGAAAGCGTCACCGTTGTTCCAGGTCACGCCCTGGCGGAGCATGAGCGTATATTCGGTAGCGTCCTCGTTCGCTTCCCAGTCTTCCAGCAGGACGCCGGTGATGGTGCCGTCACGGTTGTATTGAACCAGATATTCCAGCCAGCCCCGGCAGGCATTCGCCAGCTCCGACCAGTCCCAGGTGCGCGGGTCGCGCTGGGCGCGCACGTCCATCTGAATGCGCAGCGTGCCGCCCATCTGCGGCGTGTCGGCGCGCGCGGCGGGGGCGCTCAGCCCCAGCAGGCCGTAGGCGGCGGGTGCGGCGACGCCCAGCGCCGTCGCACGGGTCAGGAATTCGCGGCGGCTCAGCTTGCCGTCTTCGCATTCGCGGGCATAGAGGCGGGCGGCGCTGTGTAGTTCGGTGGCTTTGCGCTTCTTGTGGATCATTGGTTGGATCTCCCTGTTCATCGGCTGGCTCTGGGGCCACCCTTGGGTTCAGTCTTGGTGCATTTACCGCGGATCGCGGATCGAATGCGTCATGAGATGTATCAAAAGCGACATGATGCCGGTCTTGCAAGGTGAATCTGCGTCGGTGTGGGGATCAGTCGCGCGGCGCTCCTCCTTCGAAATTGTTGCCATGGGTGTAGTCGCAGGGCGCTTCCCGCATCTCCAGATGCAGGGCGCGGCCTGTATAGGGGTGTGCGCGGGCGAGCGTTTCATCGAAGTCAATGCCAAGCCCGGGCGCTTCGGGCGGGGTGACGAAGCCGTCCTCGACCCGCAGCGTGTGACCGATCAGGGGCAGGTGGAAATCGCCCCCCGTGCCGATGCACTCGATCATCAGCAGGTTCGGGATACTGGCCGCCAGATGGATGTTCGCCGCCCATTCCACCGGCCCGGCGTAAAGGTGCGGCGCCAGTTGCGCGCCAAAGACCTCGGCCATGGCAGCGATCTTCTTGACCTCCCAGATCCCGCCCGCGCGCCCCAGCGCCGGTTGCAGGATGCTGGCCGCGCCCGCGCGCAGCACGGCGCCGAATTCGGCCTTCGTAGTCAGCCGCTCGCCGGTGGCGACGGGGATTCGCACGGCGCGCGTGACCTGGGCCATGGCAGGGACGTCGTCGGGGGGCACGGGCTCCTCGAACCACAGCGGCTGGTGGCGTTCCATCGCTGCGCCCAGACGGATGGCACCGGCGGGGGTGAACTGGCCATGCGTGCCCAAGAGGATATCGGCGCGATTGCCGATGGCCGCACGCACGGCCCCCAGCATCCGGTCGGTCATGTCGATGTCGCGCATCCCCGGCTGGTGCCCGCCGCGCAGGGTGTAGGGGCCGGCGGGGTCCAGCTTGACCGCAGTGAAGCCCTGCTCCACCGCCGCCAGCGCGCTTTCGGCGGCCATGTCGGGGCTGGTCCAGAAGGCGGCCTTGTCGTGGTGGGCCAGCGGGTAGATGTAGGTATAGGCACGGATGCGCGGGTTCATCATGCCGCCCAGCAGCGCCCAGACAGGGCGTTCCCGCGCCTGACCCAGAATGTCCCAACAAGCGATCTCCAGCCCCGAAAACGCGCCCATCACCGTAGGGTCGGGCCGCTGAGTGAAGCCCGCGGAATAGGCGCGGCGGAACATCATCTCCACATTCTCGGGGTTTTCGCCCTGCATGTGGCGGGTGAAGACGTCCGCGATGACCGCGCGCATGGCCTCGGGGCCGACCGCCGCCGCGTAGACCTCGCCATAGCCGGTGATCCCGCATTCGGTGGTCAGCCGCACAATGATCCAGTACTGCCCTCCCCAGCCAGGGGGTGGGGTGCCGATCACGAATATCTCCAGCCTTTCGAGTTTCATGGCCCGGCCTCGAACGCGTCGAACAAGATCACGTTACGCCGCGTGCCGCCCTTCGCGGTGTCGGCGATGGCGTCGTTGATCCGCTCCAGCGGGTAGCGGTTGGAGATCAGTTCGTCGAGCATCAAGCGCCCCTGCTGGTAAAGCTCGATCAGACGCGGAATGTCGCGGCGCAGCACGGTGCCGCCCATCTTCGACCCGATCAGCCGCTGTTCCTGATAGGCGACCATCATCGGGTTGAGGCGCATGAAATCCTCGCTGCCGGTCATGCCCGCCATGATGATGGCGCCGCCCGGCGCGGTGAGCGTCAGCGCCTGCTCATAGGCTATCACCGCGCCCACGGTGACAAAGACGTAATCCGCTCCGCGCCCGCCGGTCAGTTTCTTGACCTGTTTGCGCGCGTCGGCGTCCGTGGCCAGCACCCCGTCGGTGGCGCCGAAGGCTTCCGCCGCCTCCAGCTTTTCCGGCGCCACGTCCATGGCGATGATCCGCCGCGCGCCCGCGATCCGCGCGCCCTGAATGGCGTTCAGCCCCACGCCGCCGGTGCCGATCACCACCGCCGAGGCCCCGGCGGGCATGGCCGCCGTGTTGAACACCGCACCGACGCCGGTAATCACCCCGCAGGCCAGCAGACAGGCCACATCCATCGGCATGTCCCGCGGCAGCGGGGCCAACTGGCTGGCGTGCACCGTGACCCTTTCGGCGAAGGCGCCGGTCTTCATTCCCTGCACCACCGGCGTGCCATCCGAGAGCGACAGGGGCGAGAGGCCATCGCCGGGGTACTCACAGATCACCGGGCGGCCGTCGCCGCAGCACTGACAAGTGCCGCAGGCGCGGATCAGCGTCACCAGCACTGGATCGCCGATGCGATAGTCGGCCACGCCCTCGCCCACGCCGCTGACCCAGCCCGCGGCCTCATGCCCGTAGACGGCAGGCAGATCACCGCCCCAGGCGCCCTCGATGAAATGCAGGTCGGAATGGCAGATCGCGCAGGCAGCAAGCGTCACCGCGACCTCGCCCGCGCGCGGAGGGGCGAGGGGGAGGTCGGTGATTTCCAGGGGCGCGTTGAAGCTGGTGCAGAGCGCTGCCTTCATCGGGTGGCCTTTGTCTGAGGGGGGAACGGGCCTGGCGGTCCGGTGCCTTCGGCGAGAGTATTTTCGGCAAGAAAATGTCAGCTTCGCATTCTTGTGCCCTGCGGGTCAAACGGGGGATCGAGGGCGATGCGGGCGGGGCGGCGCTGGCCGAGGATTTCGACCTCGAACAGGTCGGGGTCTGATCGAGTGGCGAGCGCGGCGGGCAGGTAGCCCTGCGCCAGCGACAGCCCCACATGGTGGCCATAGCCGCCTGAGGTGACCCAGCCGACCACGCGCCAGTCGCCGCTCACCGAAGGGTGCGGGGTGGGCTGCTGGTTGTCGGCGGCATCGAAGCGGGCAGGGCCGTAGCTGTGCGGCGGGGTGATGGTGCCGAAATCCTCCGCGACCTGCGCCCAGATCGGCTCGTCGGCGATGGCGTCGGCGCCTTCGGCGTCGATGATCAGCGAGACGCGGCGCAGGCGGGGGCTTTGGTCGCGCTCCCGCAAGGCGGCCTCGCGGCCGATGAAATCGGGTTTTTGCCAGGCGACGAAACGCTCCATCGCGCCCTCGACCGGGCCGTAGATCGGGCGGAGTTCGCCGAACCATGTCGGGAAGTTCTTTTCCAGCCGCATGGACAAGAGCGCACGCATCCCGAAATCGCGGATGCCAAAGGGCGCGCCCGCGTCCTTTATCGCGGTATAGGCCCGGCGCTGGTATTCGGGGGGCATCCAGATTTCATATCCCAGATCGCCGGTATAGCTGATGCGGTTGACCCGGCAGGGCGCGCCCGCGACGTCCATCTCGCGGTAGTCCATGAAGCGGAAGGCTTGGTTCGAGACGTCTTCATCCACCAGCGCGGCCAGCACCTCGCGCGATTTCGGCCCCGCAATCGACAGGCCCATCAGGTCCATGCCCAGCGCGCGGACCTGCACGGAGCCATCGCCCGGGAGATGCTGTTGGAACCAGCGCAAATGGTATTTCGTGGCCGCGAGCGATCCGAGAATCTGGAAGCGCTCCGGTCCGGCGCGCGCGATAGTGAAATCGCCGATCAGCTTGCCCGCGTGGTTGAGCATCGGCGTCAGCACGATCCGCCCTGGCTTCGGCACACGGTTCGTCATAAGCCGGTCGAGGAAGGCTTCGGCGCCCGGCCCCGTCACTTCGTATTTCGCGAAATTGGCGATCTCGGTGACGCCGATGCTGTCGCGGACCGCGCGCACCTCGGCGCCGACATGGGGGAAATCGTTGGAGCGGCCGAAGGAATGGATGTCCTGCGCCTCCGCGGCCGAGGGCGCGAACCACAGCGGCGTCTCCAGCCCCCAGGTGTCGCCCATCACCGCATGCTGCGCGCGCATCAGGTCGTAGAGCGGCGTGGTCAGATGCGGGCGGGCGGCGGGGAGTTCCTCGTTCGGGAAGCGGATGGAGAAGCGGCGGGAATAGTTCTCGCGCACTTTTGCGTTGGTATAGCGCAGCGTCGCCCAGTCGCCGAAGCGCGCCACATCCATGCCGAAGACATCGTGGCCCGGATCGCCTTCGGTCATCCAGATGGCCAGCACCATCCCCACGCCGCCGCCCTGCGAAAACCCGGCCATCACCGCGCAGGCGGACCAGTAGTTCGTCAGCCCCGGCACCGGGCCGACCAGCGGGTTGCCGTCGGGCGCGAAGGTGAAGGGGCCGTTGATGATCTGCTTGATGCCCGCGCGCTCATATGGCGGGAAATGGCGGAAGCCCACTTCGAGCGAGGGGGCGATGCGGTCGAGATCGGGGGGTAGCAGGTCCTGCCCGAAATCCCAGGGGGTGTTGACCGGGGACCAGGGCTTGCCGGCTTTCTCATAGGTGCCCAGCAGGATGCCCTTGCCCTCCTGCCGCGTGTAGATCTCGCCCTTGAAGTCGATCACGTGGATCAGTTCGCGGCCCATGGTCTCGTTGAATTCGATCACCTCGGGCATGGGTTCGGTCAGCAGATACATGTGCTCCATCGCCAGCACGGGCAGTTCGAGGCCCACCATGCGCCCGACCTCGCGCGCCCAGAGCCCGGCGGCGTTGACCACATGCTCGGCCCGGTAGGTGCCGTTTTGCGTGACCACGTTCCAGATGCCGTCGGGGTCCTGTGTCAGTTCGTGGACCGGGTTGCGCAGCTCGATCTGCGCGCCGAGCATCCGGGCGGCCTTGGCATAGGCATGGGTGGTGCCCGAAGGGTCCAGATGCCCCTCCACCGGGTCCCAGAGCGCGCCGACGAAGTGCGATTCGTCCATCAGCGGGAACATGGCCTTGGCTTCGGAGGGCGTGATGAGTTCGGTTTCCATGCCCAGATAGCGGCCCCGCGCATGGGCCATGCGCAGGAAGTCCATGCGCTCGGGGCTGTCGGCCATCTGCACGCCGCCGACCAGATGCAGCCCGCAGGACTGGCCGGTCATCTTCTCCAACTCTTCGTAGAGCGAGATCGTGTAGGCCTGCAAGGCCGCCACGTTGGGGTCGCCGTTGAGCGTGTGGAAGCCCCCCGCCGCGTGCCAGGTGGAGCCTGCGGTGAGTTCGGCGCGCTCGATCAGCAGCACATCGGTCCAGCCGGCCCTGGCCAGGTGGTAAAGCACCGAGCATCCGACGACGCCGCCGCCGATGACGATGGCGCGATAAGTCTGGGTCATGCAGTCTCCTCGGTCACGGGATGGGCGCCAAGCTGCACCAATGCATCGCGCAGGCGCGCGCGCAAGGGGGCAGGTGTGGCGCGGGCGGTGATGAAGGGCAGGCCGGGGCGCAGGGCGGTCCAGCCGGTGACGGTCAGTGCGCGGGCAGCAGGCTCATGCCGCAGCGCCAGCGCCCAGGCGCGGCAGTCGATAGCGGCATAGTCGGCCGCCCCTTCGGCCACGGCGCGGACGGATGCGCGATGGCTGCCGGTGACCAGCGCGCGGGTCGGCAGGTCGAGCAGGTCGGCGTCGCGGATGAGCGAAAGGCAGCCCGAGAGCGAGTCGGCTGCGTTGATCGCCGGGCGCAGGCGGTCCAGCCCGTGCGGCAGGGCGGGCTCGTCATCGGCAGGCACCGGACAGGGGGCGCCCGCTTGCATCACCAGCGCCGAGCGGTAGCCCGCGCCGCGCCCACCGGGCACATCATCGTAGCATGGTTGCGCCAGCACATGCACATGCGCCTCCAGCCCCGCGCCCATCGGCCCCCAGCAGGTTTGCCCAAGCAGCAGCGCCGGGTCGCGCCAGAGTGCGTGGATTTGCGCCGCCGTTTCCGGGCGGGTCAGGGCGGCGGGCAGGTCCGGGACCAGCGCGCGCAGGCGGGCATGGAAGGCATCGACCCGGGCGCGTTCCTCGGGCCAGTCATACATCGGCAGGGTGGCCAGTGCTGTCACGCCGTTTTCCCGCCGTTGGGCGCGACCGGCGGGTCGGTTTCCGGCGGCGGTGGGGCGGGGTGCTGGTGCAGGACCGGGGGCACGACCGGTTCCTTCGGGCGCAGGGCATGGGCCCGGAAAAGCGCCCAGTAGTTCGGATAGACATAACCGTGGTTCTGCGCCCGCCAGTGTTCGCGCCGCTCGGCATAGAGGCGGGGCAGCGCATACCAGGGCGCGCCGGGCATCTGGTGGTGCACGATATGCAGGTTGTTGTGCAGGAACAGCCAGGCCAGGGCTGGGCGCTCGACAATGATCGTCCGCCCCTCGGGCGCGTCATGCCAGCGGTGCTCGGCGAAGGTGCGGATGGCGATCAGCGACAGTGATGGCCAGACGACGCCAAGCACGTAAAGCCAGAGCGGGATGCCGAACGCCCAGATCAACGCCAGCGCCGGCGCCACGCCCACCAGATGCAGCGCCCAGGCAAGCCGCACCCTCGGCGCGTCCTGCATCAGCAGCCGCGCCTCCTGCGCCAGAAACCCCGCTGCGCCCAGCACGGGGCCCAGCACCAGCCGCCCGACCATCGTGTTGTTCACCACCAGCAACCCGCGCAGCCAGCGCGGCATCCGGTCATGCGCCCAGCGGGCCTTGTAGTAGCTCTCGGGGTCCTCGATCGGGTCGGTCAGGCGCTCGTCGCGGTGATGCGCCAGATGCAGCGCCTTGTAGCGGCGGTAGGGGTGGATCAGCGACAGCGGCAGCGCCACCAGCGCCTCGTTCACACGCCGGTCGCTTGTGGGGTGGCCGTGCAGGTTCTCGTGCACCAGCGATGAGTGCAGCGCCGCCATCACCGCCATCAGCCCAAGCGCCAGCAACGGCGCCACCGGCCAGAGCCATATCCCCGCCGCCGTCCACAGCCCGTAGCATGCCACGGTCAGCGCCACCGTCGGCCATTCGATCCGCCGCAGCATCGTCCCTCCTGTTGTTCTGGATGCCCGGAATCTGTCCGCAAACACCATCCCGCGCAATGCGAGTGTTCACTCCACTTTCCAAGACGATTGCGGATTTTGAAAAAACATGTTCACTTAACACGACAAATGCGAAGGTGAGTCTTCATGCGCAAACGCGACTCCTCGGCCCTGTTCCGCACCCGGCTGGCGCAGCTTCTGGCGCAGTCGGGAATGACGCAATCGGCCTTTGCCGCCGCCATCGGCATTGATCGCTCGGCGCTCTCGCAGCTTCTGGGTGGCCCCGATCCGCGCCTGCCCCGCGCCGAGACGCTGTTGTCCATCGCCACGCAGTTTCACGTCGCGACCGATTGGCTTCTGGGGCTGTCCGAGGATAGCGGCGCCGTCACCCAGAGCTTCGACGCGGTCGAGACCGAAGCCGCACTCGACGAGGAGAGCCGCACCGCGATGGAACGGTGGCACGCCGAGGCGACGGGCCAGAAGATCCGCTATGTTCCCGCGCTGCTGCCCGACCTGATGCGCACGCCCGAGGTCATCGCCTTTCAGGCACAATCCTCCGAGCAGGAAAAGCGCCGCCTCGAGGCCCAGACCCAGCGCCGCCTGCGCCTGTCCCGCGCGCCCGAGGCGGATATCGAGCTGTGCATGCCGCTGCAGACCTTCGAGGTCTTCGCCGCCGGGTGCGGTTTCTGGAAGGGCCTGCCCGCCAGCGCCCGCCAGCGCCAGCTCGACCAGATCGCGCAGACGGTGGACGAACTCTATCCCGCCTTTCGCATGTATCTCTTCGACGGCCGCAAGCGCTTCGCCCCGCCGATGACGCTGTTCGGCTATCTGCGCGCGGCGGTCTATGCGGGGGATGTGTATCTGCTGATCCGCTCCAAGCGTCTGATCCGCGAACTGGCGCAGGGGTTCGACGGCCATATCCGCGCCGCCGAGGTGCACGCGCATGAGGCGGCGGCGTGGGTGCGGGGGGTGCGGGTGGGGTGAAGGGGCGGTTTTGCGCGATTCATGTCGACCAGAACAAAAATTGAACAAAAATTTGCACGAATCGATATATGCTTTCTTCCACCCAAGAGACGACAAGGGTATGTTTTCGCTATGAGGGTTTTGGAATGATCTCAAGTCTAACTTCTGTTGAGCTTTGTGCCGGGGCAGGGGGTCAGGCTCTCGGTGTCGAGCGCGCGGGCTACAGCCATCAGGCTCTGGTCGAAATCGACCGGCACTGCCGGGATACGTTGCAGCTCAACCGCCCGGCCTGGAACGTGATTGACGGTGAACAAGCCGACCTTCAGCATTTTGACGGTCGCCAGGTCAGTGGTGTCGACCTGCTTGCCGGTGGGCTTCCCTGTCCGCCATTTTCCGTTGCAGGAAAGCAGCTTGGAAACGCTGACGAACGCGATCTCTTCCCCCACGCCCTGCGCATCGTTGACGAGATCAGACCCAAGGCTGTCATGATCGAGAACGTCCGCGGATTTCTCGATGCCGCGTTTGCGGGCTATCGCCAGAATCTCAGGCAGCAGCTTCGCAAACTCGGCTATGTCTCCGACTGGCATCTGTTCAACGCCTCGGATTTTGGTGTCCCGCAGTTGCGCCCTCGCGTTGTGATCGTGGCCTTGCGCGAGGAACTATCTGATGGGTTTTCCTGGCCTGGGTCGGGCGGCGTCTCGCCGCCGACAGTGGGCAAGGCACTCCATGATCTCATGGCGGAAAACGGCTGGCCGGGCGCATCGCGCTGGATGACGCAGGCCGACGACATTGCCCCGACCATTGTCGGCGGTTCCAAAAAGCACGGTGGCCCCGACCTTGGTCCGACGCGGGCGAAACGCGCCTGGGCGACACTTGGCGTTGATGGTATGGGGATCGCCGATGCAGCCCCTGCGCCGGACTTCGTCGGAATGCCACGGCTGACTGTCCGCATGGTGGCGAGGTTGCAGGGCTTTTCCGACGACTGGCAGTTTTCAGGCAGGAAAACACCGGCCTACAGACAAGTTGGCAATGCCTTCCCCCCGCCGGTGGCGCAGGCTGTAGCGCTGAAAATCAGTGAGGCGATTTCCGTGCGCAGGTCGGTCCGGGTCGTGGCTTGATGGCTGAGGCATGGCTCACGAAAGCAAGGCGTGAGTTCCACGGAACACTCTTGAAAGGTATCCTGACCCGAAGCGCATCGGGCATTCCCAGCAACGCCGACAAGGCATCGCGGCCCAGCCGCGAGATTGCGGGTTCGATCCTCGATCAGCTTGGACCGGCCACTACCGCCCCGAAGCTTCCCGGCCAAACCGCCGGATCGGATTTCGAAGGAGTGTGCGCCAGCTTCGTGCGGGTGTGCTTTGAGAAAATGAACCACCTGCGCCCCGGAGTGTTCAGGGTTAACAAGGGTGGCGGTATCGCCATGTTCGATCAGTATGCACATCTGGATGACCTAGAAGCTATCGCCAAAGCCAATCGAGAGATCGCCACTGCCATCGGCTCGGACTATCTGATAAAGCCTGATATCGTCGTCACCCGCGCGCCGGAAGATGACGAAACCATCAACGCAAGCG
>PXES01000342.1 GCA_003564655.1 Paracoccaceae bacterium | reverse complement strand
GGGCTGTCGGCTCCAGCATCGGCATGGGGTTCGGCGGCGCGATCCTCGGTCTGTCCGGCGCCGCGATCGGCGGCATGATCGGGGCGACCGTCGGCTCGGTGGTCGACAGCTGGATCGTCTCGTCGCTCGCGCCCACCCAGCGCATCGAGGGGCCGCGCCTCGACTCGCTGCGTATCACCGCCTCGACCGAGGGCGCGGTGATCCCGCGCCTCTACGGGCGCATGCGTTTGGGCGGCAACATCATCTGGGCGACCGACTTCCGCGAGGAGACACGCACCACCACGCAGGGGGGCGGCAAGGGGGGTGGCGGCGGGCGCGTGCGCACGACCGAGTATCTGTATTTTGCCAGTTTTGCCGTGGCTCTCTGCGAGGGCGAGATTACTGGCATCGGGCGCATCTGGGCCGATGGCAAGCCGCTCGATCTCTCCGGCATCACCTGGCGCTGGTATCCGGGCGACGAGGCGCAGGTGCCGGACCCGTTCATCGCCGCCCGCATGGGTGCGGCCGATACGCCCGCCTATCGCGGCACGGCCTATGTGGTGTTCGAGGAGCTGCCGCTGGCCGATTTCGGCAACCGCATCCCGCAGCTTACCTTCGAGGTGTTCCGCCCGCTCGCGGATCCCGACACCGCCGAGGGGCTGACGCAGGCCGTGACCATGATCCCGGCCTCGGGCGAGTTCACCTATGCCACGCAAGCGATCCGCAAGGGCAGTAGCGGGTCACAAGAGCCCGAGAACCTGAATGCGCTCTCGGACACCACCGACATCGTGGTGGCGCTGGACCGCTTGCAGGCGATGGTGCCGGCAGTCGAGGGCGTCAGCCTCGTCGTGGCCTGGTTCGGCAATGATCTGCGCGTGGGCGACTGCGCGATCCGGCCCGGGGTGGAGGTGTCCGAGAAGGCGACCAGCCCGCGAACATGGAACGTGAACGGGGTGAGCCGCTCTGCCGCGCATCTCGTAAGTCGTGATGCAGAGGATCGCCCGGTCTATGGCGGCACGCCGGCCGACTTCGCGGTGGTGCAGACGATCCAGGAGATGAAGGCCCGTGGGCTGCGCGTGACCTTCTATCCCTTCATCCTGATGGACGTGCCGCCCGGCAACGATCTGCCGGACCCCTACAGCGACAACGCCGCCAATACCGGCCAGCCGGTGTTTCCCTGGCGCGGGCGGATCACATGTTCGCCCGCTGCAGGTTACGCGGGGACGGCTGACAAGACCGCCACGGCCGCCACGCAGGTCACGAGCTTCTTCGGCGCTGCCACGCCCGCGAACTTCGCCGTTTCGGGTGAGACCGTCACCTGGACCGGTCCCTCCAGCGACTGGGGTCTGCGCCGGATGATCCTGCACTACGCCCATCTCTGTGCGGCCGCCGGGGGTGTCGATGCCTTCCTGATCGGCTCGGAGATGCGCGGGCTGACCACGATCCGCTCGGGCGCGTCCACCTATCCGGCCGTGCAGGCCTTGCGTGATCTCGCTTCCGCCGTCCGCAGTATCCTCGGCCCCACGACGAAGATCAGCTACGCGGCCGACTGGTCGGAGTATTTCGGCCATCAGCCGGGCGATGATGAGGCGGGGAGCGCCACGGGTTCGAGCGACCCGCCGAATGGCGACGTGTTCTTCCCCCTCGATCCGCTCTGGGCCGACGCGAACACCGACTTCATCGCCATCGACAACTACATGCCGCTCTCGGACTGGCGCGATGGGTTCGAGCACGCCGATGCAGCTGAAGGCTGGCCCGCGATCTACGACCGGGAATATCTGCAATCCAACATCGCCGGGGGCGAGGGCTTTGACTGGTTCTATGCCAGCGCGGCTGATCGCTCGGCGCAGATCCGGACGCCCGTATCGGACGGTGCCCACGGCAAACCGTGGGTCTTCCGCTACAAGGATCTGCGCGCCTGGTGGTCGGAGCCGCATTTCGACCGGCCCGGTGGCGTGGAGAGTGCGACGCCGACGGCATGGGTGCCCGAGTCCAAACCGATCTGGTTCCCCGAGCTCGGCTGTCCCGCCGTGGATCGCGGCACCAACCAGCCAAATGTGTTCTTCGACCCGAAGTCGTCCGAAAGCTTTGTGCCCTATTTCTCGCGCGGCTGGCGGGACGATGCCATCCAGCGCGCCTATCTCGAGGCGACGTATCTCTGGTGGGGTGACCCGGACAACAATCCGGTGTCGTCGGTCTATGGCGACCGGATGGTGCATGTCCCCGAATGCGCGGCCTGGACCTGGGACGCGCGGCCCTATCCATTCTTTCCGGCGCTGACCGATGTCTGGACCGACGGCGCGAACTGGCGGCTCGGGCACTGGCTGACCGGGCGGCTCGGGGCGGTGTCGCTGGCCGCGCTCGTGCGCCACCTCTGCCTGCGCGCCGGGTTGCCTGCCCAGCACATCGACGTTTCCGGCCTCTGGGGCGCGGTCGAGGGCTATGCCATCGGCGCGCTGGAAAGCCCGCGTGCCTCGATCACCACGCTGGCGCGGCATTTCGGCTTCGACGCCGTCGAGACCGAAGGCGTGATCCGCTTTGTCATGCGTGGCCGCGGGGCTGTGGCCGAGATCGGCATGGACGATCTGGCCGTTGCGCAGGCGGGTGGCGGCGAGGTGTTCGAGCTGACCCGCGCGCAGGAGACGGAGCTGCCGCAGGCGCTGAAATGGCAGGTCGCGCGCGCCGACGAGGATTATGACGCCGCACAGGTCGAGGCGCAGCGCATCACCGTGCACACGGCGCGCATCGCCTCGGAAGCCTTCCCCATGGCGGTCTCGCCTGAAGAGGCCGAGCGCCGCTGCCGCCGCGCGCTGATGGAAGCCTGGACCGGGCGCGAAACGGCCGTGTTCCGCCTGCCGCCCTCGCGCCTCGCGCTGGACCCCGCCGATGTGGTGACGCTCGATCATGATGGCCGCCACCTTCCGCTGCGGTTGATCTCCACCGCCGATGCCGAGGCCCGCGCCATCGAGGCCGTGCGCCAGGACCGCGAAGCCCATGACCTGCCGCCCGGGCAGGCCCGTACGTCCTCGCTCTCGCGCGCCGTGGTTTTCGGTGCGCCCGAGGTGGCGCTGATGGACCTGCCGCAGCTCACCGAGGATCAGCCTGCGCATCACCCGCTGATCGCCGCGCATGCGGTGCCCTGGCCGGGCGAGATGGCGGTGTTCCGCAGCCCGTCGACCGACGGGTTCGAGTTGCTCACGGTCTTCGGCACCCGTGCCCGGATGGGCACGCTGGTCTCGGAGCTCTATGCGGGCCCCACGTCCCGCTTCGATCACGGCAACACGCTGGAGGTCGATCTGATCACCGGCACGCTGGAGAGCGTGACCGATCTCCCCCTCCTAAGTGGTGCCAACGCGCTGGCCGTCGAGAGCGCGCCGGGGATCTGGGAGATCGTGCAGGCCGGCGCAGCCGAGCTGATCGCGCCGGGGCGCTATCGCCTGAGCCGGCTCCTGCGTGGCCAGCGCGGCACCGAGGGCGCCATGGGCAACCCGACCCCTGCCGGTTCGCGGGTGGTGGTCCTCGACACCAGCCTCGCTGTCCTACCCATCGCCGAGGCCGATCTCGGCATCCCGTGGAACTGGCGCATTGGCCCCGCGAGCCGCCCGGTCAGCGAGGAGACCCATGTCGCCCGCAGTTTCGCGCCACAGGGTATCGGGCTTCGGCCGTTCTCCGTCGCCCATGTCGCACAGCCCTGGCGGCGTCCGCGCGCGACTGGCGATCTGACCCTCCGCTGGACGCGCCGGTCCCGCGCACTGGCGGCCGACAGCTGGGGCGGGCTGGATGTGCCAATGGCGGAAGAGGTCGAAGCCTACGAGATCGAGATCATGGACGGCGCGACCGTGACGCGGGTGCTCACCACGGGCACCACCAGCGCGACCTACAGCGAGGCCGACCAGATCGCCGATTGGGGTACACCGCTCGGCCCCGGCGACGCACTTACAATCCGCATCTTCCAGCTCTCTGCCCTCGTCGGGCGGGGGGCACCGAGAACCGTCACCCTGAGTTTCTGAGAGGGTCCATGTCTGACACCACTACCAACCTGCTGCTGCCGTATATCCTCGCGGCGCAGGCGCAGAAGCATGTCACCCATAACGAGGCGCTGCGCATCCTCGACGGGCTCGTGCAGCTCTCCGTCGAGGATCGCGACCTAACCGCGCCTCCTGGCAGTCCTGCCGATGGCGATCGCTACATCGTCGCCTCGGGCGCCACCGGCGACTGGGCGGGCTGGGACCTGAACGTGGCGCTCTGGACCGACGGCGCCTGGCTCCGGCTGCCGCCGCGCGCGGGCTGGCGAGCATGGGTCGAGGCCGAGAGCCTGCTGCTGGTCTTCGATGGCTCCGGCTGGATCGGCACGACGCCGGATACGCTGCAGGACCTCGCCCTGCTGGGGCTGGGAACGACGGCCGATGCGTCCAACCCGTTCTCGGCCAAGCTGAACGCCGCGCTCTGGACCGCGCGAACCGTGGCCGAGGGCGGCAGCGGCGATCTGTTCTACACCATGAACAAGGAAGCGGCAGGCGACGATCTCGGGCTGACGCTGCAGACCGGTTTCGTGACGAAGGCGCTGGTGGGGCTGTTCGGCTCCGACCGCTTCCGGCTGGCGGTCTCGCCCGACGGCAGCGCCTTTTTCGACGGGCTGATCGTCGACAACGCCACCGGAATCGTCGACCAGCCCCGCCTGCCGCGCTTCAAGGGCTACACCAATTACGACAACTATGTCGGCGTCGATACCTGGACGACGATCGGCATCAACGCCACCGAGTATAACGATCAGGGCGCGTTCGATGCCGGCGCCAACCACTTCATGGCCCCCGCGGACGGGACGTATCTCTTCGGCGCGGCGCTGCTCTACAAGGTCAATTCCAGCACCTCCGCGCGCATGCGCGGGCGGCTGGTCCTGAATGGCAGCATTGAGCTCCGCGGGTCCTTCGGCGAGATCAGCGGCGCGCATGTCTCCGAGGCCACCGCGCTCTGGCTGCAGACCATGGCGGTGCTGCAGGAAGGCGATACTGTCGAGTTGCAGGGGTATTTCCGCGCGCAGGACGGCTTCTTCGCGGCCGACCACACCAGCTTCTGGGGGGCGAAGATCGGATGAGCAACCGGCACACACTCACCGAACAGATCCTGCAAGCCTTCCGCGACCATGGGTTCACGGCGGCCATCGGCGTCTGGTTCACCTTCATCGCCGGGCTGGCGACCGCCGTGACGCGCAAGGCATTCACGAATGAGGCGCTGCTCAACCGTCTGGAAAAAGAACTGGCCGAGGAACGCGCGCGCATCGAGAAGCGCCGCGACGAGGACCGCAAGGTCGATCATGACCGACTCGAGCGCATCGAACGCGACATCCACGACATGCGCAACCTGATCTTCGCCGCCTTCCAGCGCAAGAACGGCGGCTGACGCCAGCGGGCGGCGCAACGCAGCGCGCGCAGGCCGCACCGGGCTGCCACCCGGCGTTGGCAAGCTCCCTTCCAGCAACGCTGACGAACCCTCTCCGCCGCCCCCGCCGGGCGGCGGCCCCTTCCGCATGCCCTATCATCTCAAGGAGACGTCTCATGTCCGACCCCATCCGCACCTTCCGCCATCACCGCGACGTGCCTGAGAGCCTCTGGCGCTGGAAGAATTTCTCGCCCGCCGAGATCGCCTGCCGCGGCACTGGCCAGCTCAAGCTGCACCCGGAAGCCCTCGACAAGCTGCAGGCGCTGCGCGACCGGCTGGGCAAGCCGCTGATCGTCCGCTCGGCCTATCGCTCGCCCGAGCACAACCGTAATGTCGGTGGGGCACCGCGCTCGAAGCACATGGATGGCACGGCTTTTGACATCGCCATGTCGAACCACGACCCCGCGGCCTTCGAGGCCGCAGCGCGCGAGGTCGGTTTCCTCGGCTTCGGCTTCTATCCGCGTTCGGGCTTCATCCATATCGATCTCGGCCCCGCGCGCCAGTGGGGCGAACGGTTCCCGGTACGTACGGCACCCTTTGCCGCCGAGACCCCGCCCGCGCGCGAGGCGCTGGCGCAGAGCCGGACCCTGAAGGGCACCGGGGCGGCTGGGGTGGCCACTGTCGGTGCCGTCGGAGTCGAGGTTGCGCAGGAGGTTTTGGCCGAAGCGCAGGGCGCCGTCCTGCCGCTGGTCCCCTATCTAGACCCCCTTCGCTGGCTGTTCATCGCGCTCGCGCTGGCAGGGATTGCCGTCGCCGTCTGGGCGCGGCTCGACGATTGGCGCAAGGGGTTGCGCTGATGTGGGCCAGCGTGGTGGTCGGGCTTCTCGCCCGGCCATGGGCACGACGGGTAGCGGCTCTCGCCCTCCTCGCCCTCGCCATCGCCCTGTTCATTCTCACCCTTCGCCGCTCGGCCGAGCGCGCAGGCCGCGCCGCCGAACGGCTCGAAACCCTGGAGCGCAACGATGCCATCCACCGCCAGATGCTGGACGCCGCCGCGCGCCGCCCTCGCAGCCGCGACGATCTTCTTGACAGGCTGCGCGACGGCGGGTTCTGACGCCCCGCCCGGCGCCTGCCCACCCGTCGTCGCGTACAGTCATGCTGAGCAGATGCGCGTGGCCGAGGAAGTCGCCGCGCTGCCCGAGGGGGCGTTGATCGCGGGCTGGCTCGCCGATTACGCCGTCCTGCGCGATCAGGCGCGAGCGTGCCGATCCCCGCGTGCCAGCCGCTGACTCGCGACTGGACTATGCCCGCAAGCCACGCCTGATGTGGTGGTGCCGCGTCGATGGAGCCGCACGTAATGACCCCGAAACACCCCGACATTACCGTCACGCTCACCGGCCAGGACGGCAACGCCTTCGCCGTGCTGGGCCGATGCCGCGAAGCCGCTCGCGATGCCGGGCTCTCCGAAGATGAGATCGCCAACTTCATGGACGAGGCGATGGCGGGCAATTACGATCACCTACTGCAGACCGCCATGCGGTGGTTCGAGATCAGGTGATCGGAAACGCGCGGTGGTCGCGCCCCTGTCTCACAGGCAATCATGGGGCATGCGCTCTTCACTACCCGGCGTCACCCGGCGAGTTTCGCGATCCGCCGCCCCTCCACCCGCCATTCCGGAAAACCACCATCGAGGCGGTGCGCGCGCAAACCCTGCTCCCGTAGCACCGCGACAGCCTGATGCGCGTAGATGCAGTAGGGGCCTCGGCAATAGGCCACGATCTCGGCTTCCGGATCCAGCAACGGGGCGATGCGTTCAAGCTCGGCCACCGACAGATTGCGCGCCCCCGGAATGTGACCAATCGCGTATTCGTCGGCCGGGCGCAGATCGAGGATGGTGACCGACCCATCCGCCATGCGCCGGGCCAGCTCATCGCGGCCCAGCGGCTCGGGCGGTGCTGCGCCCCCGGACAGATCGCGCAGGATATCGGCAACACGGCCCAGATTGCGCTCGGCCACCAGGCGCAACAGGTCCATCAGCGCCAGCGTCCTGGTGTCGGTCAGGCGGTAGAGCACCGACTTGCCATCGCGCCGACTGGTGACCAGGCCCGCCCTGCGCAACTGCTGCAGATGCTGCGAGGCATTTGCGACGCTCAGCCCGGTCCGTTCCGCCAGCCCATCGACCCCGCGCTCGCCCTGCGCGACCTGCTCCAGCAGCATCATCCGCGCCGGTGCCGCCAGGGCGCGGGCGACAAGCGCATATTCCTCCAGCAGCGTGATTTTGGGGTTGATTGACATGGACCTCTTCTACCCGTTACATCATTCAAGCAACTACTTGAATAATGCTCGCCGCCCTGACAACGCAAGGCCCAAATGCCCGAGACCACCTTTCAATTCGGCATCCGCGCAAACCTCGACCAGGTCGCGCATCAACTGGTGCAGGTGCTGCTGGTCGGCTTTGCCATCGGGATGATGCGCACGGTGATCCCGGCGCTGGCCGAAAGCGAATTCGGCCTCGCGCGCGGGTCTTTCCTGCTGCTGAGCAGCCTTTGTCGTCGCCTTCGGGCTGGTCAAGGCGGTGATGAATTTCGTCGCGGGCCGGGTGTCGGAACGGATCGGGCGGCAACGGGTATTGTTCTGGGGCTGGGTGATCGCGCTGCCGATCCCGGTGATGATCTGGGCCGCGCCCGGCTGGGGCTGGATCGTCACCGCCACGGTGCTGCTGGGCATCAATCAGGGGCTTTGCTGGTCGATGACCCAGACCGCGAAGCTGGACATCACCCGCCCCGAGGAACGCGGGTTGACCATGGGGCTAAACGAGTTCTCGGGCTATGTCGGCGTGGCGCTGGCGGGCGTGCTGACCGCCTATGCCGCCGAGGCGCTGGGCGCGCGTCTGGGGCTGCTGGTCTTCGGGCTGGCAGTGGTGGGTCTGGCGCTGGTGCTGACCGTGGTCGGGGTCAGGGACACGCTGCCATGGGCGCGGGCCGAGAGCGCCGCGCACCGATTGCGGCCGCCGCAATACCCGCCGCGCTATCCGCAAGGCGTGGCCGAACACCCGAGCACGGCCGAGGTGCTGGCGATGATGAGCTGGCGCGACCGGCGGCTTGCGGCGCTGTCGCAGGCCGGGCTGGTGGAAAAGTTCGTCGATGCGCTGGTCTGGGTGATCTTTCCGGTGTTTCTGGTGGCACAGGGCGCCAGCCTGACCGAGATGGGCTGGATCGTGGGCGTGTATGGCTTTGTCTGGGGCGGGTCGCAGCTCTTCACCGGACGGCTGTCCGACCATGTGGGAAGGTTCTGGCCGAATGTGCTGGGCATGTGGATATGCGGCGCGGGGGTGGCCATGGTCGTGCTGGGTGACGGCGCGCCGTGGTGGTCGCTCTCGGCCGGGGTGGCGGGCTTCGGCATGGCGCTCCTTTATCCCAACCTCTCGGCTTCGGTGGCCGACATCACACCGCCCGCCTGGCGCGGCTCGGCGATCGGCATCTACCGTTTCTGGCGCGATCTGGGCTATGCCATCGGCGCGCTGGGCCTAGGGGCGGCGGCGCATCTGACCGGCGCGCTGGAAGCCGCCTTCTGGTTCGTGGCGCTGTCGATGTTCGCCTCGGGCGCGGTGCTGTTCGTCTGGGGCGAGGAAACCCATCCACGCCTGAACCCGGCGGACTGACCGTGTCGCCTTGTGTTGAGCGGCCTGGTCGCGATGCCAGCGGATCATTCCCTTTATGAGCAATTCAATCTACCCTTCCCGAACGTTAGCGGTCGTCAGGGCAGAGACTTGCAATCTCCGGAAGGTCCCGCCCCTTCATGCATCGGCCCGGATGCCCATTTCCCGCAAAGGAGCCGCCTTAGAATGAGACGACGCCCCCTCTTGCCTTGCTTGGCCCTGATTGCTGCCGTCAGTGTTGCGACGGCCTCGGCCGAGGAGATCGACATGGGGCGCGCCCTCTACGCCGAGCATTGCGCGGCATGTCACGGGGCGGATCTGGAGGGCGCGCCCGACTGGCAGCGTCCCGGGCCAGATGGCCGCTTGCCAGCGCCGCCGCATGACGAGACCGGGCACACCTGGCACCATGGCGACACGATGCTGTTCGAGTACACGCGCCGCGGCGGGCAGGCCTATCTGGATGATCTGGGCGTGGCCTACGATTCGGGCATGCCGGCTTTCGGGGATGTGTTGAGCGATGCCGAGATCAGGGCGATCCTGGCTTTCATCCGGTCCACCTGGCCTGAGCGGATACAGGAAATTCAGGCGGCACGCACGGCGGCAGAGCGCGCGGAATAGGGCTGCGCGATGAGTGAGCGCGACAGCAGACCTCCCCAATGGCTGGACCGGCATTTCGGCGTGGATCTGCCGTTTTCGGTGTTCGCGCGCAATGTGGCTCTGCTCAGCCTCGCCGGTCTCGCCCCCGTGCTGGCGCTCTACATCGCGCTCGCCCCCGGGTTGGGGCCGCATCTGTGGGGCGCAGGCCCGGCGCTGGGGCGGTTCGCGCGCCAGATCGTTACCAACGGCCTGCCCGTGGTGTTTGTCGTCAACGCGCTGGGGTTGCTCCTGTTTGCGCAGTTGCGCGCCCTTCGGCTGTCGCCAATACGCGCGCTCGCCCTCGATATTCCAGCCCGGATCGGGGCCTTTGTCGGGCTGCATCTGGCGATCTATCCGGCCTCGGCGCTGCTGTTCGGCTCTTTCGGCGGCGATCCGGGCCAAGCGCTGCGCGTCGTCGGCCCGACGCTTGCGCAGTCAGCGGGCTTCGTGAACCTGTCGGGCGCCTATCTGTACGCGACGCTCGTCAGCGCGCTGCCGTTGCACATGGCGCTGATCGCGCAGGCGCATGCAGCGCGGGGGTTGCGGGCGCCGTCATGGCCGGTGCTGATGCTGGCAGCGCTGGGCCTCTTCTGGATCCAGGCGCTGCTCTTGACCGGGGTTGCGATCGTCATGGGCGCGCGTGGATGAGCGGTGCGAAGGTGTTCACCCCCCGATTCCCACGCCCATCGGCTTGACCAGCATCCACAGCGCCATCCCGATCATCATCAGGTTCTCGGTCAGCGACACGAAACCCAGCGGCACCTTGCTGTCGCCGCCCACGCAGGCGCATTTCAATT